>CAMTAF010000003.1 GCA_947066955.1 uncultured Hungatella sp. | reverse complement strand
TACGCCGGTTTGAGGTTTCACTGCACAACCCCTCCTGAAAGCTCCATAAGGCAATGCCTGCCGGCGCACTCCCTTACATCAACGCTTTGACAGACACACGCCGTTGCCTGTCTTGTACTATTATTATACGCAACAGACCGAAATATGTCAATCTTTTGTGGCATTCTGGTATGTTGTACAAGATCTATGTCAACATCCAGTCTTCAAATCGGCATATCCCGGTACTTTTCTCAATAAATTCTTCTAATTCGCCGGTAAATGTTTCGATGGAAGCCAGGCAGCTGGCCTTGGAGTAGCGGTTCGTCAGCTGGTAGCAGATGCGCGGAGGCGGCCCGTCATAGATGGAATACCAGACCAAGTTCTTTAAGGGGCTGATGGATTGGATAACGGACATGGGAGCGATGGCCCACCGGTCTGGTTTTTCCAAGTAGTGCTGCAGCATGGAGCCGGTATTTACGGAAATGAGGGGACGGATAGACGGATTCCAGTGGCGGCCATGCCACTGAGTGAATAGTATTCACGGAAAGCCGCATATTGAGGTATTGATCGATATGTTGCTTGAACAGGGGGATCAATGTGCCGATTAATATCGGCGGACGGATCATCAATCCAGGGGATATTTTGATCGGAGATGGAAACGGTTTGGCCTCTTTCGCCCAGGAGGATGCCGAGGAGATATACCAGAAGGCGCATAACTTCATGGAAAAAGAAGCCTGCATAATCATATCAGACATGCAAAATAAAATCTTCAAAAGTTGCTGTGAGAGTGGTACAATACATACGAGGAGGAAGGCAAACGCGCAGCGTTTTCAAGATGCCTTCCGACAAACTGGCAGGTGCCGCTTCGCGGCGCGTGCCCATACCGATTAATAAAGGAGGTCTGTCCATGCAAGATATCCATCCTGTCCATCCGGACAAAAACGAAAGCCCTCCCCTGAGGGGCTGCGCAGTACAGAACATTCAGGAGAACATAGGCCGCATAAAATCTCTGCTCTTAGACCTAAATGGCCTGCGCGCCGGAGTGCGCCCACAGGTCAGCCGGCTGGAGACGGCCCTGGCCGGCGGTATTTTTCTATGGGATCATATCAATGACTCCCTTATCGATGATCTGGCAAAGATCGCTGCCCTGGAAAAAGAGATTCTGGAAAAATACCAGAAGCTTAAGTTCGGCGATCCCCCTGAGAACATAGCCGCCATGGCGGAGACCCTGGAAAAACAGGAAAAACTCATAGCCCGGAAGGCTGCCTACATGGATGCTGTCAATTTCTTTATGACACTGCGCGCAGAAGACCCTGCAACGGAGGCCTGCCTCAACCAGCATAAAGAACAGCTGGCTCTATACGACTTCTCACAGATTTCTTTTGAAGAGTGTGAAAACGCATTAGGGAAATATATACTCCTGAAAAAGGCTCTGGAGGAGCCTGACCCCAAGGCCAAATTCTCTTTTTTAATGCAGATGAACGGTCTCTTCGAGCTGCAGATCATCTACGATATCAACATCAACGGGATCATCTCCATTGCCCCCGTCTCCTCCGAATCGGTGGCCAGGGAGGAGACCGTCGCCGCGGCCTCCCTGGCCTCAGACCCTCAGCCCCAGACCGGCCTAAGCCCGAATCCTGACATGCTGACACCGCCTGACTCCGACCTTGATTCCGCCCCCGGCGCTCAGTCGCGGTCTGACTCTGCCTCTGACAGCCACACTTCGCCCAGCCCTGACTTTGCCGGACAGCCCTCTCAGGACTCCGCCTCAACCCCTGGGCTTCATCCCGTTTCCCCGGACGCCGATGACACGCCTGCCAGCGGTTCCTCTGACCCGGAGGATGAGGACGAGGAGGTCACCTGGGAATCTCTTGGAATCCGGGATGTGGACGCCGTGACCGTCCATCTAGATGACAGCCAGCTAACCTGCCAGGAATCCGCCAAGACAAAAAAATTCGGCGTCAAAAATTTCAAGAGCGATCTGTTTAAGATTGGGAACCCTGCCGCAAAGCTTGTGCTGGCCTCGGCGAGAAAATACAACGGCGTGACAGCGGAACTTTTATTCACGGTCTACGGCGGGAAGAAAAGCTTCTACACTTCTGCCTGCGACCGTCTGACCCAGATGGGATATCTGAAAAAATATAACCTCCTGGGCCATGGACAGTTTTTTGTCCTCTCATCAAAAGGCTTCCGGATCTTTAAGACCAAAGAATCCGCTAGTTTTCTGGGATGCCGCCAGATACCGGAGAACCCTGACTATCAGTTTATTGAGGACAACTCCAATTCCGCCATGGTCAGGATCATGCTGTTCCGCACATTTTCCCTCCTCCGGGTTCTGGATCCGGACTATCACTTTGGCAGCTTTGCCACTTACCTGGGCACGGACGGATATGTGGTGCGCTTCGCCCATGTTTTTCCGGAAGAGTCGGTGGTGGGATTTGTCTGCCTGATCTCGGACTGTGTGGAAGAATTTGACTCCTTAAAGGCTGCCTTCCAGGATAATATCGAGAAGCTGGACATCATCGCTGTGACCGGGCTGAACCGGAATCACGCCAAGGCTCTGGCCTCCTGGCTCTACACCAGCTTCTCCCATAAGCTCTCCCAAAAGCGGCTGTGGTATCTGGATTATGACACGGAGACCTTCTATAATTATGACGATGATTCCGTGATCTCCTTTGAGACGTCCGATGAAGCAGAAGAATCTGACGATCTGGAATCTCCTGAAAACGGCGGTGCAGACGCGGCATCTGCCCTCGCCTCCCCAACCGCGGCCACCGCTGAGGAGGCCTGCGCAGTGCCTGGCGATGCAAACGCCCCCGGCTCAGCGGACACTCTCAGCGCTGCGGATCTCGGCGCCTCAGATACCCGCGGCGCTGTGAACCTCGGCGCCCCAGGCACCCTCAGCCCAACGAACCCAGGCACCTCGGACTCCCCCAACGCTGCGAACCCGGGCTCCCCGGACGCCCACACTGCTGCGAGCCCAGACGCCCCGGACTCCCACACTGCTGCGAGCCCAGACGCCCCGGACTCCCACACTGCTGCGAGCCCAGACGCCCCGGACGCTCTTACCGCTGTGAGCCCGGACTCCCCGGACTCCCACACTGATGCGAGTCCAGACTCCCCGGACACTCCTACCGCTGCGAGCCCGGACTCCCCGGACTCCATCCACACCGCGGATCCAGGCACCGTAAACCCCAGCACCTTGAACACCCGCGGCCCGACAGCCGAAGGCGCCGCAAACCCCAGCACCGCGGACCCGGACATCCCCGCCACAGCGAACCCGGGCACTCTAGACGGCCCCACCGCAGCGCCCCCGGGCGCCCCGGACTCCCTAAACGCGCTGAACACCGCCCCCGCGGACCCCGCCTCGGGAAAGGTCCTGACAGACTCCCAGCGGGCTCACTTCCGGGACATGATCTTTCAGATGCTCTCGGATGGCAGGCACTACTGCGCTGCCGCCTATCTGCGGTCGCTGTCAGAAAAATATCCGGATTATGTTTTGCCCTACACACAGCTGGCCTACGCCTTAAACGACCCTCTGGCCCAGTGCAGCTACAGTTCCCACCGCATTTTCCAGATCTATTACGGAAAAAGCGGGGCGGACAATGATTATTACCTGCTCTCCGCCGTGCTCCGCAACTATTTTCTGGACCACACCAGCTACGACTATACCCTGCAGCAGCTTCAGGGTTCCATAGCCTCTGTGGGGCTTTTGGAGGACAGCCC
The DNA here is from genome assembly GCA_947066955.1 of uncultured Hungatella sp. Lineage (GTDB taxonomy): Bacteria > Bacillota > Clostridia > Lachnospirales > Lachnospiraceae > UBA3402. The sequence continues at coordinate 62,926 of CAMTAF010000003.1, read as the reverse complement.
CTGCCTCAACCAGATCCTCTACACTCTCCAGACCTTCAAATCCACCTATCACAGGGGGATGGATTTCTACGCGGATTACCGCCAGAAAAAGCGGGAGGCTTTTGAGAAAAATCTGGCCTCTGTCCTCTCCGAGGCCGCGGAATTGTATGACAACAACGCCGGCGGCATTATCAAGGAAAATGCCTCCCACCGGCGGGTGCTGGAGACGAAAAAGCTGATCTTTGCCAAGGACTCGGATCTTGTGGTGTGCCTTGAGGCGGTGAAGGATGACAACCGGGATTACTTAAGCATTATCAAAGATTTTCTCACCGCCAATTACATAAAAGACGGGGCCGACGTCACGGCGGACAACATCGATCCCTCCAAGATCGACCACGTCTTGGACACTAACTGGGATCTGGCTGCCGCCAATATGCGCCTTGTGAAGCGGTCCTCGGACCTTATGAGCAGCCTGCGCATGAATCTCTTTAAGCTGGTGAAGAAGGTGGTGGTGATCCTGTGCAACTACGTGTCCGCCCTTGAGGACAATTCCATTGATGAAAATGACCCGGCCTTTATCAGCTACAGGCGCACAAGAGACAATCTTTTGAAAAATATCAGGGACGCTGTCTCCCAATTTAAAAAGAATCCCCCATCCTCGGCGAAGGACCGGGCAGGGCAGGCGGTTCTCGGAGCCACCCTGACAGAGCTTGCGGCCCGTCTGGAGGGAACCTACGATGAGGATTCCAGCCAATATTTTTACCTGGGATTTCTCAAAAACGACAAGGTTCTGCTGGATGACGACTATCTCCCTGTCCTTGATGATGTCAATGAGATTCCGGAACTGTCCGTCCTCTCCAGGATCGAGGACCATTTTTCCTCGCCGGAGAGGGACTTAGAGTCCAGACTCACAGAGATCTTTAAAGGCGGGGATGACTATGGCTCCGCTGCCCTGATCCTCCAGGTTCTCCGGAAATATCCCGGCACAGTGAAGAACCGGGAACTCTTAGACAGCAGCATTGAAAATGCTCTCCTCTACCCCAGGAAGGACATGGAGAACAAGCGCAGGGGATTTATAGAGGACTTAGAGCTCGCCCAGAGCTACGGCCAGATCGACAACACAACCGAAGACCGGAAAGAGGCCCTGATACAGATCATGAATTTCTGGTATGAGTGGGCCATGGAAACAGACAATTACGGATTTTTCTACAAGATTCTGGCCTCCATCCGCAAGAAGATCAAGGACGACGCCCAGGTCAGGGGCGTGGACTTGATGGCCAGTTTGTCGTCCTACCAGAAGGAGAATCCGGGCTGGGCGGACAGTGACCTTGTCTCTGACGCAGTGGCCCAGATTCGCTCCAGGATCGACTCCCAGAACTACGCTGCCGCCGAGGACCTTTTAAACCGCCTCATGGCCAATGACTTGGAATCTGACTTCAATTTTATCCAGCACGACTATCTGGATGAATTCCTGCGGGAATATGCCTTAAATTCCAGCCAGGCCGGAACCGCCCGGGCCACCCTCCAGTCCCGCCTGTTAAAGGGACACAATAAAGATGCCAGGGGCGCGGGCCGCCTGGTGGAGAACTGGCCAAAAGGCAGCGGAACTCCTGCCCTCAAGATCCAGAACCTTCTCATGGCCCTTGGTTTTGCCGTGGAGAATGTGACAGTGCACGCCCCGATCCAGGGCAAGGACCACTACCAGGTGACTCTCAAGCGCCCTGTCAACGGCCGGAAGAGCAATTACAAGCACCCTGTCTCTGTCTTTGGCTCAGAGGCAGAGGAAAAGGGCTTCCGGGTGGTGAATATTTTCGGAAAAATGGATGCGGGGCGGCTCATCGATACCTTTAAGGAGATCGGCACAGCGAAAAACACCCTGATTCTCTTGGACCACACCCTGACCCTTCCGGACAGAAGGGAGCTTGCCAGAAAGACGAAAACCGAATTCAGCGCCAAGACCTTTCTGGTCATCGACCGGGTGGTGCTGGTCTACTTAGCCAACCACTACTCGGAGACCGCAGTCAACCGGATGCTCATGGCCGTGACCATCCCATTTGCCGCCTGCCAGCCCTATGTGTCCGACTCCGCCAAGATCATGCCCCCTGAGATCTTTATGGGAAGGAAACATGAGCTGGAAAAGATCGAGTCAGCCTCAGGGGTGAATATTGTCTACGGCGGGCGCCAGCTGGGCAAGTCCGCTCTCCTGCGCATGGCCTGCAGCGACATCAATATGGACGAGAACGGGGACAGGGCTATCCTGGTTGACTTAAAAGGCTTAGATTACCGGGCTGCTGCCAGGAAGATCTCGGGAGCCCTGTACGACGAGGGGATCTTAAAAACCGAGCATATCACAGAGGACTGGGATGAGCTGTCCCGGGATGTGAAGAACCGGCTGCGGGACACCTCCGGCCCGGACCATATCCCCTACCTCCTGCTGCTGATGGACGAGGCGGACGTGTTTATCGAGAGCTGCGAGGCCGTGGATTACAGGCCCTTTGACTCTCTGAAAGATATCCAGAGCGTGGGCGCCGGGCGGTTCAAATTCGTGGTGGCCGGACTCCGCAACATTGTGCGCTTTAAGAAAAATACCGCATTGAGCAACAACAGGGTTCTCACCCACCTAAGCTCCCTGACAGTGACTCCCTTTAAGTCCACGGAGGCCAGAGAGCTTTTGGAGATTCCCCTGTTCTACCTTGGCTTCCGGTTCCCCGATGACAGCAAGACCCAGATGCTCATCTCCACCATCTTCGGCACCACAAACTATTTTCCAGGTCTCCTCCAGTTGTACTGCGCCAAGCTTGTGGAGGCCATGAGGCGGGATTACGCCGGATACTCGGAGACCGAGACGCCGCCCTACATTGTCAGGGAGGAGCACATCAAGAAGGCTCTCTCCGACAAAACTTTGGAAGAGCAGATCAGGGAGAAATTTTTCATCACCCTGAAATACGGCGACGACGATTACTACTATCTCATCGCCCTTCTCACAGCCTACAACTATCACAACAACAAGGGACAGAACGGGTGCGGCGCGGCGGATATCCTCTCCACTGCCGACGGCTACGGCATCACCAGGATCTCCTCCCTCACCAAGGAGAAGGTGGCGGCCCTCATGGAGGAGATGCGGGAGCTGAATGTGCTTCAGTACGCGGGCGACGGGCGCTACCGGTTCGCCAGGCACAATTTCTGTCAGATGATGGGGAGCATGCAGAAGATCGACGACGAGATTCTGGACTATGCCACCCGTCAGGAGGATTAAACTATGGAACAGATCTGGTGGAAACAGATAACCAAGGCAAAACACTTTATCGATATGGTCACGGATGCCATCCTGGGCAACAAAAGCGTCATCTTGAGCATGCCTGCTTTTGTCCCCTGGCATGAGACCATGTATGAGATGATCGCGGAGATCCTAAACGGGGAGAACTCTTTAAACCGTCTGGTTTCGATCGACTGCCCGGAAGGCGACGTGGGACAGTACCTTCTGGAAAATTACTGCAAAAAAGAAAAAAGGGCATCCTACCGGTACGGGATGTCCTATGCCTCCTTCCTGGCAAAGAGCGAGGATATTGTGCTGAATTCCTCCTACATCTGGGTAAAGGAGGTGTCCCAGAAGAAGCTGGAGGAGTGGAGCCGCTTTATCGCGGACTACAACAAGAACGTGCCCTCCCACATGTCTCCTGCCGTGTTTATCCTGGAGACAAGGGACAGCGTCAAAAAACCAAAAGCCGTGAAAGGGATCCAGCACATCAGCTTTTCCGACAACATAGACGCCTACGATAAATTCACCTTCTGCGCCCTTGCCAGCACAGACATCGCCATCCGGTCGTCCCTGCGCCCCTATCTGGCGGAGATGGTCTCCACCATCTGCAGCGACGACATGGAGCTGTGCGCCCAGTGCCTCCGCCGCGGTCTCGCCTTTCTGCGTGACCCGGCAAAGGTCCTGGCCCTGGTGATGGAATCGGAATGCCACAGCGACGGTTCGCCTTTTGTCATGGACCTAGACAAGAGCCGCATTGACAGCCTCCTGTGGGAGTGCCAGATCAAGCTGATCTTTCCGGTTATTGAAAAATACCGGAGCCGCTTTGTAGGCCAGCACCACAAGGAGATCTCGGCCGCCCTCCCCATCTCCAACGCCCTGGGGGAGGTGATCGTCAGCCCCCAGGAGGTGGAGCTGGGGCAGCTGGTCCGGCTGGTGGGCGCGGGGAACATCTCCGTGACTCCCCAGGCATACCAGGAGCTGGACCTATTCCGCAAGGCCCGGAACGATCTGGCCCACTTGACGCCCTTAGACTTCGAGGTGGTGGAAGCGGTCCTTCACTAAGGCTTCGATCTCCTCCGGCCCCGGCATAACCCGGAGAGCGCCTTTGCGCGTGGTGACAATGGAGGCCGCCCCGTTGGCGAACCGGAGCATTTCCCTCAGCTCCTCCTCCCCGTACCTGCGCCACCCGCGGGAAAGAACGTAGTGGAGCGCGCAACCTCCGAAGGTGTCCCCCGCGCCTGTGGTCTCAACGGTATTTTCCTGGATCACCGCCGGCACCTCCACCCGGCACTCTCTGGTGTAAGCCCGGCTCCCGTCCTTTCCAAGGGACAGCAGGATCAGCGGTATCTCATATCTTTGCCGGAGGATTTTGATTCCCTCGTCAAAATCCTCCGCGCCTGTAAACCACTGGAGCTCATTGTCTGATATCTTTAAGATCTGGCAGTGCTCCAGCCCGTAGGAAACCTGGGCCCTGGCATCCTCTAAACTCTCCCACAAAGCCTCCCTCAGATTCGGGTCAAAGGACAACATCGCTCCCCCTGCCTGAGCCATCTCCACGGCCTTTCTGGTGGCCTTCCTGCACCCCTCGTGGGTCATGGAGAGAGTTCCGAAGTGAAAGATCCGGCAGTCCTGGATCATATCTGCCTTCAAATCCTCCTCACTTAACATCATGTCCGCCCCCGGGTTCCGGTAAAAGGAGAATTCACGGTCCCCGTCTTCTCTCCTGTGGACAAATGCCAGCGTGGTATGCACATGCTCATCCTGGACGAGCCCTTCTGTCCCGATTCCTACCTCAACCAAGGCCTTGCGCAGCTGATCTCCGAAGCCGTCGCGCCCTACCTTTCCGATAAACCCGGTTTTGTGCCCAAGGCGGCTTAGCATGGACAGGACATTGCAGGGCGCTCCCCCGGGATTTGCCTCCATAATCGGATTTCCCTGGCCGCTGACGCCATTTTCCGTAAAATCAATCAACAGCTCTCCCAGAGCCACAACATCATAGGATTTCATTTCACGTCCCCCTTAAAAATTTATTCTCATGCCGTCGTAGGCAGCGATCATCCCGTGCTCCCCGGCAAACCTCTCCAGCTCCCTGTGGGTCATCCCCCCATTGTGGGAAAAATGGTTGATCACTTTCACGGTATCTTTGTGAATGCATCCCTTTTCCTCCAACAGCCCCACAAACTCCACATCGTCCCTAAGGCCCATGTGATAGCCGCTGGTCTTCTGCTGTCCCATAGTGGCATCCATGGAAACCAGATCATACTGATAGCTGAAAATCCGTTCCCACGCCTCCGCGCTTAAGTTCAGCCCTGTGTCGTGGCCGTACAGCAGACATTTTCCATCCTTCTCAATAATATAGATCAGGCAGGTCTCCCTCTTGTCATGGTCCGCGGCCACGGGGACAATGTGATACCCTTCTGCCTCAAAATCCTCAAAGGGTTTCACGCGAATAAACTTTACGCTGTCATCCAGCGGATGAACCTTAAACCGGTCAATGAGCACTGCGTCATAAAACCCTTTCTCCACTGTCTCGTTTCCATACACATAGAGCATGCCCTTAGAGTTGTGGCCGAAATGCTCATGGCGGTGAATCAGCTCCACCGGGAAAAAATGATCCATGTGGGAGTGTGTGATCAGCAGGTGCTGAATCTGTCCCAGATTTAAGGAATTTTTCAGGGCGTGGGCATAGGTATCTGGCGGAAAATCAATCAAAATCTTTCCGTCAACTATGGACTGGGTCCTGGTCCGAAGCTCCCTGCCCCCTTCCTTCCGCGCGTTGTGGCAGATGGGGCAATCGCAGAAAAGAGCCGGCCACCCTTCTGCTGCCGCTGTTCCCAAGTACTGAATCTCCATAACCTTTTTCTTCCTTTCCTGCGAAATCTTTTTTGGCCCGTCATCCGGCCCGCCGCGGGGAAATGTCCGGCGGCGGGTCCGGCTGCCCTTAAACGCCTGCTGCCTGTGTGACTGTCAAAATCTTGTCCAGCTGCTTTACGTCTCCTGTCCTCACCAGCTCCACATGGCTGGGCGCGGGCACAAGCACTGCTGTGGTCAGATCATACCCGGCTCCCCTGATTCCGTCCATGTCAAATTCCAGAAGACGGTCCCCTGCCTTCACTTTATCCCCTGACTGCTTTAACGGGGTGAAATATTTTCCGTTCAGCTCCACCGTGTTGACTCCCACATGAATCAGGATCTCTACCCCGTCGTCGCTGACAAGGCCAATGGCGTGCTTTGTGTCAAAAAACATGGAGATCTGGCCGTCAAAAGGCGCCACTACCTCCCCCTTTGCGGGAATAATTCCAACGCCCTCTCCCACGACTCCGGCCGCGAAGGTGGGATCCTGAATCTCTGTGTGGGGAATGGCCTTTCCCTCAACCGGAGCGTAGATGCAGCCCGGCTCTGTCTCGATGCTCACACTTGGTTTATCTATTGCAGCCGGCGCTGTCCTGCCTGCTCTGCTTTCATTTTCCTTCTGCCCCAGAATCTTTCCCAGCGCCATGGTGGCCGCGAAAGCGCTGGCAATCGCCACTGCCATGGAAACCATAAACTGTACCATGCAGTCGGGGCGGATACAGATCACGCCGATGACGCCGCAGGGCCCCTGGGATACAGACAAAACATGCATGATCGTGGCGTAAGCAGCGCCGATGCCTCCTCCAATCAAGGCCCCATAGAAAGGATACCGCAATTTTAAGTTCACGCCGAAGATAGCCGGCTCCGTGATGCCCAGCATGGAAGAGATACCGGAGGCGGAGGCCATGCTTCTCATCTTCGGATCATTCTTAGACCTGCACATCACAGCCAGAGCGGCAGCTCCCTGAGCGCAGTTGGCAGCCGCCACAACCGCGAAAGTGGGAGAACCTCCCAGGGTTCCGATGTTGGCGAGAATCTGGGTCTCAGCGGTCACCAGGCTGTGGTGCATGCCCGTAATCACCAGAAGAGGGTAGGTAACGCCGTAGATCAGGCCTCCCAGAGCCCCTAAATCAAAGAACAGCCACATCACCGCGTTGGTCATCACATCGCCCACCCCTCTCATCACCGGGCCGATGAACAGAAACGTCAGCGCCCCTGCCAGAAGAACGGACAAAAGCGGGGTCACGATGTTGTCCAGCATGGCGGGGACCACTTTCCTCAGCCTTTTCTCGATCACGGCCAGACAGAAGGAGGAGGCGATAACCGGCAGAACCGTCCCCTGATACCCCACCTTGGCCACGGAAAGGCCAAACATATGCCAGTAAGGAACCGTCCCATCCAAAAGCGCCTGGCCATAGCCGTAACCGTTCATCAGATCAGGGTGAATCATGATGGCGCCGATGACTGCCCCGAGAATGGGGGTTGCCCCAAATATCTTGGCCGCGGAAAATCCGATGAGCACCGGCAGAAACGTAAATCCCGCATTGGAAAACAGGTTCACCATCTCCGCGAAATCTTTGATAGCCGGAACCGCCTCCACCAGGGACTTTCCAGGGATAAACATGCCCTGGGCCGTGAGGATGTTGTTGATTCCCATCAAGAGACCAGACGCCACAAGGGCCGGCAGAATAGGCACAAACACATCGGCGAGGGTCTTTAACAGCTTCTGAACCGGATTCATCTTCTTTGCCGCCTGCTGCTTTAACTCCTCCTTGGTCATCTCCGAAATATGGGCTATTTTTATAAATTCCGCGTACACCTTGTTGACAATTCCTGTGCCCAGAATGATCTGGAACTGCCCGCCGTTATTAAAATTGCCTTTCACCAGATCGATCTTCTCCAGGGCGTCCAGATCAATCTTGGAATCATCCTTTAAGACCAGCCTCAGCCGCGTGGCGCAGTGGGCCGCGCTCACAAGATTCGTCTCCCCGCCCACACAGCTTAAAATTTCCCGGGCCGCTTTCAAATAATTCTCTTCCACGTTTGCCTTCCTCCTCGTAGTATCGGCACGCGCCGCTTACGCGGCACCTGCCAGGTCGTCGGAAGGCATCCTAAAAATGCTGCGCATTTGCCTTCCTCCTCTGTATTTTATTGAAGATCATACTTCACGACATTCATCCGCGCCGTCCCGTCACAGTCAAACACGATCCCGTCAGCCTCAAGTGGGGTATAGAACAGGGACGACATCACCTTCTCCCCGTCATTGGCAAACACCTCCGCCGAATACTTATCCAGCAGGATCCTGAGCTTTAATACCTCCCCGCCATTGTCTTTGGCCATGGGAGAGATCTCCATCTTTCGGCAGCAGACAACGTCCCGGTAGATCCCCGAATGAGTTCTGTCTATGGTAAGGCACCTTTTTTTGCGGCTGAACTGCACAAAGGTCTCATAGACGTCATTTTTTCCGAACTGAATTCGGAAATGCTCGAATTCAAATCCGGTGATCTCCACCAAAAGTTCCAGAACCCTGCCCCGGATATTCTCCAGCGAGGTGGAGCCTGTGACGGTCACATCCTCATATCGAACCATTTCCTTTCGGTACGCTTCCAGTTCCCTGACAGGCCTCTGATAAATCCGTCCCCCCTCCAGTGTCAGTTCTCTGGGCACTGTCATCATACCGGACCACTGGAAATGGGCCGGTGTGATATTGGAGTCCCAGGACTGCATCCAGCCGATCAGGATCCGGCGTCCATCCGGGGCCAGCAAGGTCTGAGGAGCGTAGAAATCAAGGCCATAGTCGGCAGACATCACCTTTTCCCGCTTAAATTCGTGGGACTCTTTATCATACTGTCCGTAGATAAAGATGGAGTTGTTGCCGTTGTGGAACTCCAGGCCCTCGGCCCGCATATCCTGAGGTGAAACCACGAGGATCTGCTTGTCCCCAAGGGGAAAGAAGTCTGGACACTCCCACATCTTTCCATATCTGTTTTTACTCTGATCCAGAACCGTCACATACTCCCACTGATTCAGATCCAAGGAGCGGTACATCAGAATCTGCCCGCTTCCGTCATCCGCCCGGCTTCCCACCACCAGGTAATATCCGTCGTCCTCTTTCCAGACCTTAGGATCCCGGAAATCTTCCAGGCTGCTTCCCTCCGGAGTGGTCTCCCCTGTAATGACGGGGTTCTCCCGATTCTTTACATAATCGATACCGTCTCCCCTTGCCATACATTGAACCTGCCTGTAATAATGGAACCCGTCATCCAGATACCGGTCCATAACTCCTGTGTAGACCAGCACATGCTCCCCGTCCGCCTCAATGGCGCTTCCCGAATAGCATCCCCCCTCATCATAAGATTCATCCGGGGCCATGGCGGCCGGAAGGTACTCCCACTTCACCAGATCCCTGCTCACACAGTGCCCCCAGTGCATGGGCCCCCACTTTTTGCTAAACGGGTGATACTGGAAAAACAAGTGGTACTGACCCTGGAATACCGAAAATCCATTGGGATCATTGATCCAGCCTGTGGGGGATGACATGTGAAAAACCGGCCTTTCTTCCTTCGGAATATCATGGATCTGCATTTTCTCCATTCTCCGGACCTTTAAAAGTTGTGCGCTCACTGGTTTTGTCATGTTCTTTCCTCCGTCTGAAACCTGTTACGTTACTAGTTAAGTAACCGGTTACTTTATGTTGATATCTTATCACTCCCCTCAGTACTTGTCAATGCTGTATTTATGTTTCGTCATAACCTATAAAGTCTCTGATATTTTCTGTACAAATGTCACAAAACCCGTAACATTACCGGTTACTCTTACATTTTTCTTCTATATGTGATAAACTAATACCAGGATCAATCAAAGAAAAGGAAATCAATGAAACATGGGAAAAAAGAATGTCACTTTTGACGATATCGCCAAATACACCAATTTCTCCAAGACAACCATTTCCAGGTATTTCAACAACCCGGATTCCCTGACCTTAGAGAACCAGCAGATCATCGCCCAGGCCTTAGAAGCTCTGAACTATAAAGAAAATAAAGTAGCCAGGATCCTGGCCAACGGAAAAACCGAGTTTGTGGGCATCATTATCCCGGATTTGTACATGCACTACTATGCCCAGATGCTCTCCGAGATCCTGGCCACCTACGAAAAATTCGGATACAAGTTTCTGGTGTTTGAGGGGAACAAAGACAAGGACATTGAGCGGCAGTACATCCAGGAACTGCTGGCCTACAAGATCGAGGGGCTCATCGTTTTGAGCCACACCATCGCCTCAAAGGAGCTGGCCTCCTACAATATCCCCATAGTCACCATTGAGCGGGAAGATCAATTTACCTGCAGCGTCAATACGGACAATTACATGGGCGCTGTCCAGGCCACCAGCCTGCTGTGCAGGAACAACTGTGATATCCTGTTTCATCTCAACCAGAAGGTATCCGAGACCACCCCCGGCTATGAGAGGATCCGGGGATTTTTGGACACCTGCCAGGAACACAGCCGGCCCCACAGACTCATCCTGGACTCTTTCGGCAAAACCTACAGGGAAAATGAAAAGCGGCTCAGAGAAATCTTTGAAGAACTGGAAGCAGACTATAAAGGCAAAAAGAAAGGGATCTTTGTCTCCAATGACACTCACGCCAATATCCTCCTAAACCTGATCGTGCGCAGGTACGGCGCCCTCCCGGAGGAGTACCGGATCGTAGGCTTTGACGACTCCCCCATTGCCGGCTCCGCCATCATCCCCATCAGCACTGTGGGGCAGCAGATCGGAACCATCGCCTTCCAGGCCATGGAACTTCTGGTGGCGCAGATGAATGAACGGAAAAAAAGAAGACCGGTTCCCTTAAAGGAACCGATCCACCAGGTAGTGACTCCTGTTCTGATACGCCGGGAGACCACGGACTGACCGATCACTCCCGCGTTGTCCCGCCCTCTACAAACTTAACCGGGAGGATGGTAAGCTCCTCCACAGGCTCCTTGCGGATAAGGTGGATCACATTTTCCACCGCCGCCCGGGCCATGGCCTCGATTGGCTGGGCAATAGAGGAAAGAAGGTAAGCTCCCCGGTTCATCTGTCTCATCCCGTCATGGCCGATCAGCTGCACCTCCTGCGGCACCTGAATCCCCAGCCGCCTCAGCTGATCCAGCACAGCCAGGCCCAGGCCGTCGGTGCTTGTGTAGATGCCGTCAAATTCCAGCTTCCCGCCGGACATGTGCTCCCGCAGATAACCGTAGATTCCCTCCACGTTATAGCCCCCCGCGTCGTCCCCCGAGTCCAGTACCTGGCAGGGAATCTTCCTCTCCCTGCAGGCGGCGGCAAATCCGTCGCCGCGCTTGAGCGTCTCGCTGCTTAAAAGAGAACCGGAACGGATAAACAGCAGATTCCTGCTTCCCCTGTCAATGAGCTGCCCCGCCGCCAGTTCTCCTCCGTTGAAATTGTCGGAGGTGACGCAGATGCTGTTCTCAAGATGCCTGTCGATCATGACCACCGGAATGTCCCCTGCCTTGGAAAGCTCGGTTGTGTTAAATGTAATTCCCAGGATTCCATCCACCTTGTTCTGGCGGGCCAGCTGCAGGTAATAGACATCTTTTTCCGCGTCGTGCATGGACTGGCACAGAAAAGTCCTGTAGCCGTATCGGTACAGCTCCTTTTCGATATAATAGACCAAACACGCGAAAAACGGGGTCAGGATATCGGGTACAATCACAGCTACCGTATAGGTATATTGGGTTTTCAGTCCCCGGGCGTAGTAGTTCATCTGATAGCCCAGCCGCTCCACAGACTCCTCCACCTTGCGCTTATTTTCCGCGCTCACATAATGGCCGTTGAGCACCTTGGATACGGTTCCCACCGCTACACCCGCGTCACTTGCTACATCTTTGATTGTCACCATAACTTACACTCCAAAAAACTTATGATGTTGGGGCCAAAAGATGTCTTGACCCCTGATGCCTACGGACTGCGCCGCGCACATCAGCGCACTTCCGTATTATACCACCATTTACAAAAAATTCAAAGTCTTCCTGACCCCACGCCTGCCTGCTAATTGCTGGCAATCTCCACATCCCGGAGTTCGATGCTGCCGCCGGATACGAACCAGCCAAGGTTTTTCCCCTTCTCATTGTACATGCGGAATCCAAAGGCTACATCATTGTTCACATACAAAAGGCCGATGGTATCCTCAATATATAATTCCAGCTCATACTCCTTTCCCGGCTCCAGCCTCAGGGGCCGTTCCATCTCCACCCCATAGGGGAACATCTGACCACCGCTCTCATAGGTCCGCAGCCCGGAGCGAAACTGGATCCTCTGATATCCGGGCTCGAACATTAGATAATAACCCTTATCAAACTTTTCATCTACCTGGAGAGCCATGCCGAACCGCTCAGGCCCTCCCTCATATCTGATTTTGGCCCGCACAACGCCATGCTTTGGCAGCTTTTCGCACAGAATCGATGAATATCCCTCATCGGAACCGCACATTGCGGCGCTGCCATCCAGCTTCCAATTTCCCTCCAACGGCCTCCAGGCCGTCTTTTTTCCCGGCCCAAAGGCGCCTGCCACGCTTTCCGCCGGGCACACGCCCAGGGTGCCGTCCTCATGCTGTGTCAGTTTGTGGACGATGATGGAGCCTCCCCAGTTCCAGCAGGTGTAATCCTTCCCATAATCTTTGCTGGGATCAAACTTCCACTGGTCTTCCCCCCTGGTGGGATTCCATCCATAGATATAGCGGTTGACGCCGTCGCTGACCGTCTTTCCCGCGTAAAACGCCCTCCCGTCAAAGGTATCCTCTGCCGGGCGTATCCACGGGCCCCCGGGACTCCGGCTCATCCGGTAGTAGGTTCCAAAGCCGTCGCAGTAATTGGAATACACCAGGTAATACCACTCCCCCATCTTGAATAAGTCCGCGCACTCGTTGGCAGCAGGATAAGTTTTCGGCGAATACAGCGGTTTCTCATACTCCCATTTGGAGAGGTCCTGGGAAACGCACAGCCCCACGCAGCCGTTTCGCTCTGTCTTCAGATTCTCCCGGGCAGCCACCAGCATCCACCATTCTCCCACCTCCTCATTCCAGAACACAAAGGGGTCCCGCCAGTCCGTCATGCGGTAAATGATCCCGTCCGGACCAAATCGATCTTCCTCAATCTCCTCCCATTGGGACAGGTCCCGGCTTACAGCATGCCTGATCCACTGGGCCTGGGGCTTGTCGTCGAAGGTGCAGTAAAACATATGATACAGCCCGCCCGACCGCAGGATGGTGCCTGTGCCTCCCTGGATATTGGTGGGCGTCTCAATGAAGGTCCGGTGGTCCTCAGTGGTAATCCTGTGCCACCGGAGTTTATCCTCCTCTTTTGGCGTTCCCGGGTTCCAGTGCTTCAGATAGTAATTGTCAAACACCTTTGATTCTTCGTTAAAGAACGGGATCACATCACCTGCTTTGGCATCCCCGGGTGTAAAAAATAAATTCATTTCCGTCTCCTTTGGTTTAATTCTTTGCCCCGGTAGAGGCGATTCCCGCCACATAGTATTTCTGTAAAGATAAAAAGATGGCCAATACCGGGATAGTAACAATGGTAAGTCCTGCCATGACATTTCCGTAGTTCACAGGCGAGATGCTGAACAGACTGCTCAGCGCCATCTGGATGGTCTGCTTTGAAGTGTCGGAAATCACCATAACCGGCCACACGAAGTCATTCCACAGAGCGATGAAGACCAGTATGGTAACCGTGGCGTAGATGGGCTTGGCCAGCGGCATGATCAGCTGGAAAAAGATCCGCAGGGCGCTGGCGCCGTCCAGCTTTGCCGCCTCCTCGATGCTCTCCGGGATTCCAAGGAAATTCTGGCGGAAAAGGAAGATGTACATGGGGCTGGCGATGGCGGGCAAAATCAGGGCTAAGTAGGAGTTGGAAAGCCCCATCTTGTAAATGATGGAGAACTGGGGCAGCATGACGGTCTGGGCCGGGATCACCATAACAGCCAGCAGCAGGGAAAAGATGAGATTCTTCCCCGGAAACTTCAGGCGGGCAAAGGCATAGCCTGCCATGGAGTTGACCACCAGCCCCAGCACGATCACAACGACAATATAGGAAAAGGAGTTCACCATGGCCCTGATCAGCGGAATCCTGCCCAGAACTTCTTTATAATTGAAAAAGACATCTGCCTTAAATGAGGGCAGGAAGGCGCTTACCCCCGTAATGTCCGAGAAGATCCCCGCGTCATCTTTAAAGGAGCTGACCAGCATCCAGATCAGAGGAAACATAAAGACCAGGGCAATAACGGTCAGCATGACATACATCAGGACAGTCCCCGATAAACGTTTATTTTTCATTTCCTTCATCTCCTCCTCTACTCTTCATTTAATTTTGAAGTGATCTTGTTCTGAACCAGGGTGATGATCAGCACCATAACCGTGAACACCAGTGCCATGGCAGAACCGTAACCCATCTGGTTGTACTTGAAACCGGTCTGGTAGATCTCATAGACAATGGTCATGGTGGCGTTCTGGGGGCCTCCTCCGGTCATCATCATGGGCTGGATAATCAGCTGGAAGGCGGCCACAACAATGTTCAGGGAGACAAATACGGCGATATTGCTTAGGCCGGGAAGGGTGATGTTGACAAACTGCTGGAACTTGGTGGCTCCGTCCACCTCCGCCGCCTCGTACAGGTAAAGGGGGATATCCTGGAGGCCGGAGAGGAAGATCATCATCTGAAAACCGCAGCCCTGCCATGCCGACAGAACAACGATACAGAACATGGCCGTCTTGGGGTCATTTAAAAACTTATAGGGCCCAAGTCCCAAGCTCCCCAAAAGGGAGTTCAAAAGGCCGTTGTTGGGATTGTAGATATAGGACCACAAAATCGAGACAACAACCAGGGACAAAACCGTTGGAGCGAAGAAGGCCAGCCGGTAGATGGAGATGCCCTTCAGCTTCCGGTTGATCAGCAGCGCCAGCCCCAGGGCAAGGCAGACCTGCAGCGGCACAACCATGATGACAAATACAAAGGTGTTCACAATACTCTTCATAAATACCGTATCCTTTGTGAGCTTCACAAAGTTTTTCAGCCCCACAAATTCTGTCTGGCCTGGCTTTAAAATATTGTAATTCGTAAAACTGTTTCCAATGGTCAGCATAAACGGCACAAGCAGGAAAACGAATAAAAGAACCACTGCCGGGGCAATAAAGGCCAGGCCCGTCAGGCTTTCCTTGCTCAATGATTTCTTTTTCGCTGTGTTCGCGGACATGATATACCCCCTCTTTCTTTTTTGATGTTTATGGTCGCCAGGGCAGGCCGCCCTGGTTTCGCCGGCTGCCCGCGGGGCCGGATTTCCCTGCGGGCAGCTGCGCCGCGACTCTCGTTATTCTGTGTCTGTCTGGAAATTATACTGGGTAACCGCCTGGTCTAAGGCTTCCTTTACATCCATCCCGGTGAGGACATTCTGAACCGCGGTGGCGAACTGGTTGCTGGCCACAGCGTAGTTTACGGATACCGGACGGGCCTGGGCCGTGTTGGTGAGCTGATACTGGAACACGCTTAAAGGCTCCTCGCCAAACTGGGCGATCTGGGAAAAAGCGGACTGTCTGGAGGGAGGCATGGAGTTGGCCGCGAACATCCCGGCTGCGGCCTCTGTGCTGGTCATAAAGCGGACAAGCTCTGCCGCGCCCTCCTTTTTCTCTTCCGCGCACTGCCCGGAGACGGCAAAGGTCCAGGAACCGCAGGCGGACACTGCCTTGGAATTGCTGTCATACTTAGCCATGGGCATCAGTCCCCAGTTGACATCCGGGAATTTTGCCAGATTGGCCGGCTCCCACGCTCCTGTCAGAGCCATGGCCGCCTGCTTTAACTCAAAGCTGTTCTCAGCCGGCGTGGCGCTGGCATAGCCGTTGTCCGCCATATCCTTAATCCAGGTAAGGACATTGACAGCCGCCTCCCCGTTCATGTACCCGTCTGTGATCAGCCCGTCATCGGAAACAATATTGCTGCCCTGGGACTGAATCAGGGGGAGGAAGAAGTAAATAATGGTCTCGTCTTTGGCGTCTAAAGACATGGTGATGCCGAAGCAGTCGTCTGTGGTCAGCTTCCTGGCCGCGTCGGTCAGCTCCTCCAGCGTCCACGGATTTTCTGCCGTAGCCGGAGTGATCCCCGCTGCCTGAAACATATCTTTATTGTAAAAAATACCTACAGAGGAGTCCATGGCTCCCAATGTGTACAGCTTTCCGTCATAAGTCCCCTGCTGGATAATGGACGGGTTAAAATCAGACAGCTCCTCACTGGTAAAATACTGGTCAATGGGGATAATCGCCCCCGCATCCGCGTACTGGGCCACCGTGACCCCGTCTACCGTAAACACGTCGGGAAGGCCGCCGTTGGAGATCGCCGCGTTGATCTTGTCGTCATAACCGCCGGCGTCGCCGGAGCGGGCAATCTGGGAAAGATTGGCATGGTATTTTCCGGCATACTTTTGGTTAAACTCTTCCACCAGCCGGGCGTAAAGCTTTCCCTCGTCGGAACTCTCCGTCTCGTGAACCCAGATGGTCAGCTCCATGGAACCGTCCGCCGCTGTCTCCGCCTGGGTGGGGGCGCTTTGGCTTCCGCCGCATCCGGCAATGGCCGAAACCGCCAGGCTTCCTGCTAACAATAGGCTTACTACACTTTTCTTCATTTCTCTTTCCTCCTTGTTTGGTATCGGCACGCGGCACAAGCGCCACCTGCCAGGTCGTCGGAAGGCGTCCTCCTAAACCGACTGCTTGAAACGTTTCATTTTTGTAAATTTTTAAATGCATCTCCTGCAAAAGAGGCAAACGGCTCTGACGCATTGAATAAGATGCACAATTCGGAAAAATATGAAACGATTCAACTTGTGATTTCATTATAACCATGTGGAAAAGAATTGTCAATACATGATTCACAAAATATCAAAAAAAATCCCCGCCACAGCCAAGGACCTATAAAGTCCTGACCGTGACGGGGATTTTTCTGATTTTTCCCCAAATCTCACTTTGCCTTTTTCTTCCCCCCGATCACCTCGTTCAGTGTCCGGTACAGCTTATCCACCTCCACAGGCTTGGACAGATGGCCGTTCATGCCGCATTCCACAGATTTCTTTAGGTCGTCGTCAAAGGCATTGGCGGACATGGCCACGATGGGGATGGTGTGGCAGTCCTCCCGGTCCATGCTCCGGATGGCCCTGGTGGCATCCAGCCCGTTCATCACAGGCATCATGATATCCATGAGAATCACATCATAGGTTCCCGGCTCTGTGTTTTTGATCCGCTCCACTGCCTGGGCTCCGTCGTACACACAGTCCACCTTGAAATCCCTCACCTCCAGAAGGCTCTGGGCGATCTCGGCGTTAAGCTCGTTGTCCTCCACCACCAGCACATGGAGGCCCTCGAAGGAGATCTCCTCCTCATCCGCCTCCTGCTCCATGCTCTCGCCAAGACTTAGGGGGATGGCAAAACTGAATGTGCTTCCTTCCCCAAGGCAGCTGTTCAGCTGAATATTGCTCCCCATCATCTGCACTAAACGGCTGCTGATGGAAAGCCCCAGACCGGTTCCCTGCTGCTTTGCTGGGTTCGGCCCCGAGGATTGCTCAAAGGACCGGAACACCCGCTCCTGATCCTCGCTGGCAATGCCGATCCCGGTATCCTGCACCGCGAAATAGACATATCCGCTCCCTTCGTCCATAACGGTCTCATGTACGGTGAGAGTGATCCTCCCCTTCTCCGGAGTAAATTTTACCGCGTTTCCCAGAAGATTGATCAGCACCTGGCTGATCCTCATCCTGTCCGCGTAAAACCACTGGTGGGTCAGCTGGATATCCTGGACAAAATCAATATTTTTCGCGGTAATCTGAGGCGTTATCAGTTCCCTGATGGTGTCCAGCATCTCAGGCATATGGAAGTTCACCGGTTCCAGCTTCATCTTGCCGCTCTCAATCTTGGACATGTCAAGAATATCATTAATCAGCCCCAGCAGATAATTGGAAGAAGACCGGATCTTCTGGAGGCAGTCCATGATTCTCTCCTGTCCCTGATCCGGCTGCAGGGCGATCGCTGTCATCCCTATGATTCCGTTCATGGGGGTGCGGATCTCATGGCTCATGCGGGACAAAAATTCCGACTTGGCCTTGCTGGCTATGTCATGCTGCTGCTGGTTCAGCTGGGCCTGGACCACGCTTCCCAACTCCGCCAGATTCTGGTACTCCTCCATATCCTCCGCAAGGCCGGGGTTTATGCCCAAGATACAGATATTTCCCATATAGCTTCCGTTGTCGTACATGGGGAGAACCACTCCCTGCTGCCCTTCCTCAATGCTCAGAAAACACCGGATCACCCTGTCCCTGCTGTCTGACCGGGAAAAATACCGGACCTCCTTTTCTCCCAGCCAGCGGCGGAATCTCTCTCTGTCCTCTTCTCTGTATTTCCTTACATTTTCACCGGACGTCTCTCCCTCCCTGTGCCATTGGTAGCTGAGATAGTTGGAGTTAAAGTCCGGCCTGAGAATCGACACCAGCACATCGTCTGCCTCATAGAACCTGCCGATTTTGCGGATCATCAGCATCATCTGCGCAGGAAAATCAACGCCCTTGCCAAAGAGGTTTAACGCCACTGAGACCAGGCTCACATCCTCGCTGTAATCCAGGGTATTGATCTCCCTCCCCTGCACCTCCGGCAAGTCTGCCTGCTTTTCTTTTGGGAGATCCTCATAAAACATATACGGCTTAGAGGCGCCTCCCGGCGAAACATGGAACCTGGCCTGCCTTGCCATGCGGATCAGGTCTTCCTCCGTCTGGCCCTCCTTAGCGCACACAAGCCCCGCGGACATATGGATGCTGAACACGTCAGACGAAAAAATCTTGTGGATCTCTTTCAGAAAATCCTCCGTGAAAATCCGTGCCTGCCCCTTAGTGCAGCCCTCCAGCCACATGACAAATTCAGCCCCATTGAGGCGAAAAGACGCTGCCTCGCCGCGAGCGCCAATCAGGCTGCCGATCTCCTCCAGAACCATGTCTCCGAACACAATCCCGTTCTTCTCATTGGTCTCCTTCAGTTCATCCAGACACAGGTTAATCATGACTCCCCTCTGGCATGTCTCGCGGCGCTGTCTCACAAGTTCCATCCCCGCGCTGAACACATACAGTCCGGTGACGCCGTCCGTTATGTTCTTTTTCCTCTGCCTGGCCTCTCTGTCCTTCTGCTCCTGGATATTCCGGATGCTTCCCACCAGCTTTCTCCGCTGTCCCTCAGTATCGTACACGGTTTTTCCCGAAAGAGCCACCCATGTGAAATCCGTATCCTCCGGCCACCTCAGCCGAAATTCCACGGACCTCCTGTCCTCTGTGCTCCTCATGGCCTCCATGACTTCCCGCCGGTCTCCCTCATAGATACACACAGGGTCAATAAAGCATCCGTCATATTCATCGCACTTCCACTGCCCGCTCATGGTCTCGTGATTGACAATATCCAGCACCTGGCTGTCAAAGTCATAGGAAAAAAAGATATCCTTTGAGGATTCCAGAGCCACCTTATACCGTTCCTTTTCCTCCAGAAGGATATTCTCCGCCTCCTTCTGGCGGTCAGTGAGATCATTGACCACATCGTACAGGGCATCGATCTCCAGAATATTGGAAGGCTTGAATTCTTCCAGCCCTGCCTTTCCTCTGCTGATACACTGCATAAGGCGCTGAACGGGACTGGTTAAATGCCGCACCAGAACATAGATTCCAATCACGCCAAACGCCAGTCCCACTAAAATCGAGACCACAATCCAGATATAGATCTGATGACTCATACCGAACAAATCTTCTTCAGTATCCAGTCCCACAAGGACCCACTCCGTATTTTCATAAGGTGCGTTGTTGCTGTAAATCCTCAGAGGGCATGCCACGGCAAAGATCCCCTGCTGATCCATCCGGATATCTTCCACCACCGAAAGATCGTCGTAGCTGGTGTCAGCCAGCCGAAACCGTTCACCCGCAGCGCGGACCAGGTTATAGAGAACCCCTTTGCCCACCATGGGGCTGTAGCTGCTGTCGCTGTTTTTGACTGCCAGCATGTAGCCTGACTGTTGGGAGTCGTTCAATTCGGACACCGGGAAATAATTATACAGGTTTCTGCTGGAGATCTCCACCCCCAGCACGCCGTACACTTTTCCATCCAGCCGCAGGGGGATGGAGTAGGTGATCATCTCATAGGAGTCCGCCCCATCCTTGTCCATAAAAAACGGCATGGACCAGTAGCCCAGATTCACGGCCTCCACGTCCGGATACTCCTCCCCGGTCCTCCACGGCTCATAAAAATAGTTTTCAGAAGAATCTTTTCCCTGGCCGGACATGCGGAAACGGGTAGTCCAGGATGTATCCAGGGGGATGTTCCACTCTCTGGACAGATTCTTGCTTCCCCTCTCCAGCAGAAGATCCGCGCGGTTTGCAGGGTTCGTGTTGGGATCCGAGTCCCTGATGAAAAATCCGTCAAATTCGCCGGCAGACATCCTGTCATCTCCTGCCATAACCGCGAAAACACCTGTGGTGAAATTATTCTGCAGGATTTCAACACATTTTGGAAAAAGCACCTCCAAAAAACGGTTTTTCAACTCATCGGATCCCAGGAACTCCTCCACCCCCAGGTTCTTCTCTTCCAGGAACTGTTCCAGAAGCTGGTTCATGACCACTTCCTGTTCGTGAACTGCCGCCCACCTCTGGTTCATATCATTCTGCAGAATCACCATCCTGTTTTCCACCAGGCGGATCATCATGCCGCTTGAGTACTCCTCAAGCATCCTGGTAGTCCTTCGGACCACTAATGTACTGATGGTGACAACGCTCTGGATCAGCATAATCGCGGTCAGGGGAACGATAAAGATCCTGAATATGGTTGACTTTTTTCTTTTCTTACTCTTATCCTTCATTTATTATCCCTGCTTGCCCGCCGTATTCTTCAGCGCCTCACAAAATGAATCATACCACTCTTCAAAAGCCTCCTCCGTCACATAATCCGCCGACGCCTCCTCAAGGCTTTTTCCCTGTTCCATGGCCAGGACAATCGCCTCCCTGTCCTGGGCCGCCTGATCCGCAAGGTTATACTCCAGCACCTTTCTGGCAGAAGAACCGTTTTCAAAACTCTTGTTGGTGTAGAGGGTCATGTTATCCAGTTCTCCCAGAATCGTTGTCAGGCAGTCATAGGTCTTGGGCGCTACGGTGAGATTCCTGTCCGCGATCACCTGGTCCAGCTTGCTGATGCTGCTGGCCTCCTTCATAACGGGAAGATAACCTGACACACTGCCGAACTGGAGATTGTTCTCTGCCTGTGTAAACCATTTTAAAAATTCCACTGCCGCGTACTCATGTTTTTCATCTGTCTTGCTCACCACCATGCCGGCGCCCTGCTGCACCGCGTAGGGCCGTCCCCCCTCAAACACAGGGGGCGTCAGGACAATATAATCAATGGGGTAGCTGCTGTCCTCCAGCTCCACCTGATCGGGAAAATACATGGCCGAGGTTGTGGAGCCTGTATAAGCCAGAAGATCCCCTGTCTTCACATCATCAGACCGGAAAGACCCGTAGGCGCCGAAATACCCCTTCACCATGGGCACATAATAGTTCTCCCACAGGCGGCGCAGCTGATCCTTGGGAAGATTCAAGGTCATCTGTCCGTTCTCCACCTGGAAGATCTCTGTTCCAAGCTGCTGTAAGCCGATGATAAAGTAGTTTGCCATGGCATCCCTGCCGTAAAAGGCCTTGCCATCCCCGGGCACATCGGGAGTCTGGCTGTCCGTCCACTCATAATAGGCCTGGGCCGCAGCGGTCACCCCCTCCATGGTCTTTAAGTCATCCAGGGAAATGCCCGCTGCCTGAGCAAAGGGTTCCCAGTCCGTCTTATTGATCATCATGATCTCCGTGGACTTGGCAGTGGGGAAGATTCTTAAAGTGCCGTCAGCGGCAATGCGGCCCTCCTCAATATAGGAGTCCACATATTTTTCCAGATCTTCTTTTTCAAGATAGGCCGACAGGTCCGCCAGAGCGCCTGCCTGCTCCACCTCATAGGCCGTATCCGCGTAGGAGGAGAAAATATCCGGCATATCGTCGGCCCCCACCTTACCGTTGATGGCATCCCTCACCGCTGTCTCCAGATCCGGCACCGATCCCTGGCTGTAGCTCTGCACAAAAATTCCCTTTTCCCTCCCCACGGTGTCATTGAATTCCTCCACCAGGGTATCAAACGCGGCCTGCTGGGAACCGTTGTAATAATGCCATACGGTCAATGACACCGGATCTCCCGGGTCCAGGGGACTTTTCTTTCCGCACCCTGTAAGCGCCAGGATCAGAACCGCTGTCATGCATAAAGTTTTTGCTGATCTTTTCATAACCTTCATATACCATACCTTCCTTCTCAGTGGTTTTCCGTCTGATTCAATTCTAACATAGACCCCCCTCATTTTCAATCTGTCTGCAAAAAAGAACGGATTTCTAAAAAAGAAAACTCTCTTCCGTCGAAATATGTCGAAATGTTACTATCAATTTTTGTGCCGCTGCTATTGATTTTAGTCGAATTATGTATTAAAATCAGCTGTAAAAGTGATACCAAAAATGATACAAAAGGAGAACACAATATGCAGAAGGAACAGATTTTTGATAAAATAAACGGATTTTTGGCAGAGGAAAACCCCTCCCTGCAGGACCAGTCCCTTATCGAGGATGAATTTGCCGACGGGAAAGAATGCTGCCTCCTGTATGAAGGCGTCTACCAGGCAGGGCGGAATCTCTGCGAGAGACTGGGGGAGGATGAAGATAAGGATGTGGAGACCATCCTGAACGGCATGGAGAAAATCACCAGGGTAATTGCTATGAAGATGTATGAGTATGGGAGCCGCTGCCAATAACTACGATCTTGATTTCCACAGATGCCCATCGAAGAAAAATGTCCAGACGGTTCAAAAGATAATCGCCTCTAACGGGGAAGAACCAGAGTGTCGCCCTCTCCGGTTATTCTCCGTATATCCTGATTTACCCATACTGGCTGCTTTTCTCAATTCTGTCTTTCAGACTTGTTATAAAATACTGAAAGCTGGGAGAACGATTATTCTCTAAATCCATAAAAATTCCTATCCTGTCTGCCCATTCTTTCTTCGCTTTCCCAATTTCCGTATAGGCGTTGCCGGCTTTTTTACGCAGACCGCTTAACCCGCTTTTATACACGGCATTGGCCAGTACTTCCCATGTGTCGCCAATTTCATCCTGAGTATAATTTTTTATAGCGTTTTTTCTAACTTTAGGATACGCCGCTTCTATCGCGTTCATATCTCCAAGCAGCCATGCTTCCATTTCTTTTACCGCGATACAAAACACATGATCCGTAAAAATCATGTTCTCTATGGCCAATTTCTCTAATTTTTCCCGAAATATTTTTGTCTCATTCATATCATTATCCAACACCACCACAATAGAAGTATTTTTCATACCTGACAGCTTTCTGTCGAATGCCCGCAAATACATTCTCAAATCGTTCAGAAGATTTCCTGTTTTCCTCTCCTGCAAACCTCCTGTTCTTTTTAGATGGCCCAGGCCATGGAACGATTTACTGTCATAGTAAATCTCCTTTTCACGATAATTCTCTTTTAACTTTTCCATAATATGGCGGATCAATACTTCTGTGGATTCATCCTCAATCAAAAATTGAAAATACATGTGTCCTCCTTACCCGAAGTACTTGCTATACCACATATCTCCCACTTCCACCCCCTCGTCGGAAAGTTCTTTTACAAACGGGTATGCGGAAGCTTTCTGTACCGTAGAAAAACCATCTTTCCCTTTTGTCAGAACCCATACATTCTCCGGAACAAGAGCGTTTACAAAAAACGGACTGTGGGTAGTTACAAAAATCTGCTTCGCAAAACCGCTTCCCACATTTTCTATCATTTCATCAGCAAGTGTACTCAAATACTGGTGATAAAGACCATTTTCCGGTTCCTCAATGAACACCAGCTGTCTGGGATTCTTTTCATGCAATAACAGATAGTAAGCAAATAATTTTAAGGTCCCATCGGACATCTTCTGTGAATAAAAAGCTTCTTTGAAACCGGATTCCCAAAATTTTAACATCATCTGTCCGTTTTCAAAACGGATCGGCTCCACTCTTTCTATTCCTGGAAGTTTATCCTGGATCTCCTCCAATACCTTTTTAAAATCTTTTGGGTTTTCCCGAAACATATATTGGGCGACATTATTAATATTACTTCCTGTTCTGTTTAA
This sequence comes from uncultured Hungatella sp., assembly GCA_947066955.1. GTDB lineage: Bacteria > Bacillota > Clostridia > Lachnospirales > Lachnospiraceae > UBA3402. The sequence goes on along the minus strand of CAMTAF010000003.1, from coordinate 38,579 downwards.
ATAAGCCTGAGGGGCGGCGGACTGTATTATCCTGGCAGAATCCGGAGAAAAATAGCACAAAAACCAGCTTCTTAAGAAGTTCAGAAATTTTTCCACTCTTCCATACTGCTTCATAGCTCCCAGGGTAACAATCCCCAGTTTACGGATATCGTTTAATTCCACATTCACTGGTTTTCCGACAATACTTCCATCATCGTTTTGTCCTGTTTCTTCATTTTCACTTCCCTCAAAGACATATCCTTTTCCCTCTTGTAAGTATAAAAAGGAGCGCGGCCAGCCATAGCGTTCTACTCTTTGGCGAAGCCGCTCCTGTTTAACATATGGGCGGCCTGTTTTATCCAGGGCAATGTCTAATTCATAAGTAATCGGACGTGTTTTTCTGGATTCCCTGTAATACAGTTCAAATGAAATGGGGCCAGCCGCGTTTTGAGAAATCAGCCTTTCATAGCCTCCCCGATTATTGGCATCACAGGCCTCCTCTACCCCCATATCCAGGCAGTCCGCAATAAAGCCAAAGACATCCGCGAAGGTGCTTTTTCCGTTCCCGCTTGGGCCTATAATTGCCACCAGATTGCCCAGTGCCTCTACTTTCTGGTTCGAACGGGTCTTTCCCATGACGACATCTTTCAGCGGTCCGTAATTCTGGATTCGGATTCCTTCGATTTTCCCCATCTTAAACTCCTTTTTCATTCATCATACATTGTGTGCATCAGCGCACTTCCTATTGTACCACTTCTCTCCCCCATTTGTCACCTTTTATCTTTCCCGCTATACTGTTACTAAGGTTAGTTCCTAAGACTTCCTCCTCCGCAAACGGGCGGAAGAAGTCATGGACTTAATTCACAAAACCCAGCAGGAAATATCCGTCACAGACCATGACGTCTCCGGAGACGTATTCATCGGTTCCGGGGAGACAGACGGGGTCCGCCTCCTGTCCCCCGCCATTGACGCTGAAATGAGCCTGATCTGGAAAGATCGATGAGACGGATGCTGTGTTACTATATAATGTTATGCTACCCCTCTATCCAACCTCACAATCCGATTTACCACCCCGTTCACATTCCCTCTGGCAAAATCCATAGCATCAATTGTCATGACCTTTTTCCCATATTTGCTCTGATATTCCGGCAGCTTATAAGCGATCTGCGGAGCTAAGAGGATATAATCGTACTCCTCCCAAACCTTATCGATCTGCGTATAGCTGACCGCGTCTATGGCCATGACAAGCCCCTCACTGCTCAAAGAATTCTGCAGGGTATAAGCAAAATAAGAAGAAGTCATCCCTGACGTGCAGCTTATGAGCAGTTTAATGGGCCGGCTTTTCGCCAGGGCCGCGACATCCAGTTCGTCTTTCCCCTCCTCCTTTTTCATAAAAAAGTCAAAGAAAGCCTTGATATTATTTCGGGAGCTTTCCGGCTCCCTCATCTGGAAATGGAGATAAAAAGGAATCTCATCCGTCTCCTTATCCGTAACAGTCAACTCCACAATACAGTTTTCATGGAACGCCACACAGGCGTGATATTTGTCATTGCAAAAACTGACCCTCTCCGCCTTTTTGTTTACACATGCATGAGACATTGACGCCAGCTCATGAAAAATCTCACATTTCAGACACTTTTTTCCCGCCATTTTCCTGCCTCCCGTTTCCTTATTCCAAACTCTTCCCAAGCTGGTAAAGTTCCTTAAGCTTCTCCTCTGTTTTGTTTTCCTTCCCGTAAGCCGTATAGATTCCCATATCTTCCAGCTTCAGATAAGATAAAAAGGAATGCTCATACTCATAGATTGCCCCGCCGTACATGTGATTGCTGCCGGAGCTCAAAATCAGCGCGGCCTTTTTTAAGTTTTTCGGCTTATCCAGGGCATAAATCCGGTTAATGGCGCACTGGAGCTGCCCCGTAAAACTGTGATAATAGATGGGAGACGCCAGCACGATCATCTCGGCCTCCTCCAAAACAGGGTAAATCTCCTGCATATCATCCTGCTGAATACACTTGCCGTTCCCCTTTGTATGGCAGTATTCACAGGCCAGACAGCCTGCTATCTTTTTCTTACATACAGGCACCACCGTAATCTTATGGCCCCTTTCACCGGCTCCTTCTGCAAACGCCGAAACCATAGCCGCCGTATTCCCATGGGGACGGGGGCTTCCGTTTAAAACTAAAATATTCATCTTCTCACTCCTCCAAAAGCGATTCCCGAACACAGTTTCCCGCATAGGCTCCCGAAAGCAGCGATGCATTCACATGGGTTCCCAGGCCAACAGTGGCCAACGTAATATACCCATTAGATACAACACCTCCGGTACCGTAAAGATTTTCAATCTTATCTCCGTCTTTTTTCAGCAGAATATTCATATTTTCGTCGCTATAAATGCTTACATCAATACCCGCAGTGGAGGCAGCGCCTATCTTTACCCCATAAAACGGAGCAGTCACTACAGGAACCATATTCTCTTTGGCTGTCCCATATACGGTATCGCCCTCTCCCTCACTGTCCATATTGTACTGCTCAATCGTTGCTTCCAAAGCCTCTGAAGGCAGTCCCGCTTTATCCGCAAGGTCCTTGATCGTATCCCCTTCCCATGCCAGTCCCTGCTTCTGGAGAAAATCAATATACTTGACACCCTCATGGCTGCTGTCAAATATGATCCACGCGCTGTCTTTGTCCTGCTCCAAAAGCACGGCTCCTACCTCGGTACCTCTCCCTGACTCCGGTGCTGTTTCATCCATAAAACGTTCCCCTGCGCTGTTGACCCATACGGCGTTCATATTGCGGTACAGCTGTCCTTCTTCCCCATAATGGGCCAGTACCGTATTATACCCTGGTACAATATAGCCTTTTTCCAAAAGCTTTACCACATCTCCTCCCATGTTAAAGATCTCTTTTTGAGCAAAGCTGGTGTTGGCAGCATTCTGGGCATTTATAATATCTCCATAATTTTCCGGGAGGAAAAGATCCACAGTCTGCTGATCAAGCCCCGCATATCCTGTTGCCAGAATCACCTTTTTCGCATAGATATGATAAACAGAATCATGGTTTTCTACCGTCACTCCCTTGCATTCATTCCCCTCCATGATGAGGGACGTGGCAGTGTTCTCCAGTCGGATCTCAACCCCTGCCTTTTCCACCAGCTCTGTCAGAGACCTTCCAAGGTAAGCAGCGCCGCCGTAAATGTCATATCCCCGTTCACCGGACCTCTCTCCTGTCTCCGGATTGGCAATTACAGAAGCAGACGTATAGTACTCCGTGCTTCCATCCCTATTCAAGCCTCCTGAACCGGCAAGATACGCGTCATCAGCAGTCAAATAAAATCCTCTCTCCATCAATCCGTTAATTACCTCATCATTTAAATCCACGATCTGTCGCAATACATAATCATTAACCACATCCGTATACTGCGGATTCGCCTCCTCAAGAGCATCCACCAACTGATCCGTTGTCCATGAATTTCCCGTCTTTTCATTTAAAGGCGTGCCAAAATAGCTGGCTATATAACCTCCGCACAAAGTAAGATTTCCGCCGCCGTATCCGTTGGATTCAATGAGCATTACATCCAGACCGCTGTCTGTATCGGAAAGCTGGGTATCCGTTTTAGCCGCCAAAGCCGCTACCAAACCAGAGGCCCCTCCGCCTACTACCAATACATCCGTGTTCACATCTTCCCCCTGGCTCTTCTCCTTTTTACCCGATGTCCAGTCCGCCAAATTAGCGCCCGCGCTCCTCAGCGCTTCCCCCGCAGCCGACACGATTCCAGAACTTGTAAACGTAGCCCCTGTCACCGCGTCAACTGCCAAAGACTGTTCTTCCACGATCCTCTTCGGAATCATTTCGATAGCTGCCTCACTGATATAAGGGGAGTCATCAGACTCAATTACCCGAACTGCCTCTATGGCATTTTCGCTGACCTGAATCTCCACGGTAATATCACTCTTTGAACCCCAGGCCGTACCTGTGTAGGTCCCCGGCGTCATCTCATGAGATACCATAACCTTTCCGGAAGCCTGATCAAGAGCCTCATTTACCGCAGCTATGACCGCATCTGCAGTGACCGTAGCTCCGCTTACCCCGTCAATATCGGTTCCCTGCGAATCCAGGATACTCTTTATAAGGTCATCTCCTATAATCTGTCCAATGCTTTCCGTCTCATTGGACAAATCCAGCTCAATGTCCACGATCGTGTCTGTATCCACGGTTACCGTTGCCGTAACCGGTCCCATACCTGTTGCCATCCCCGTATAAGTACCCGGAATATATTTCCCTGCTGTCTCCTCCGATGTTTCTGCCGCCGATGTCTCTGCCGCTGTCGTCTCTGCCGGCGTATCCTTTCTTGCAGTTGTCTCTGTCTGGTTTGATTGACCCTGTCCGCATCCCGCTGTAAGGCTGGCCGACAGAATAACCCCCAGAAAAATCTTTGTCCTCTTCATCATATTCCCTCCATAACATGATTTTTTCATCCTTATTGTACACTTTCTACATTTTTTCTGTCCAATTCCCTTTTTATAAGTCAATCTATACCTTTTTTGTTTCCCTCTTCTCTTGCTTTTCTTATGAAAATAACATATAGTTGACATATAGTTGATTTAAAATTATGAAAGGAATGTTTTCCTATGGATATACGGGCATTACAGTATTTTCTTACCATTGCCAGGGAAGGGAGTGTTTCCGCTGCTGCCGAAGTTCTCCATATGACTCAGCCTCCTCTCTCCCGGCAGCTGAAAATGTTGGAAGATGAGCTTCATACTCAGCTTTTTTTCCGGGATAAAAATAAACTGCTTCTTACGCCTAAAGGTAAATTGCTGCAGCAGTATGCGCAGAACATTGTCAGGCTCAGTCAGCAGGCCATGCAGGATCTGCTAGCCCCGCAAGACGACATTCAGGGCGATATATCCATTGGCGCTGCCGAGACAACAGCCGTCACCACGGTCATCTCTGCTGTCAAAACCATGCAAAAAACCAATCCCAGAACCCGCTTTCACTTTTTCAGCGGCAATGCTTTGGAAATTACAAAAAAATTGGAAGAGGATTCTCTGGATTTCGGGGTAGTCTTCGAACCTACTGTCACCCAACAATATCATTTTCTTAAACTCAACCATCGGGATACCTGGGGAGTACTTATGCTGAAAACAAGCCCTTTAGCCGCCAAGGAGGCGATTTCCCCCCAGGATCTCTGGAAACTGCCCCTGATTGTATCTATCCAGACGGTTGAGCAGCAGGACCTGGCCAGTTGGATGTATCGGGATTTCTCGGAATTGAATATCGTTGCTACCTACAATCTCTTATATAATGCTTCCCTGATGGTACGTGAAGGTCTGGGGTATGCCCTCTGTCTGTACAACCTTTTTGACTTCAGCGATAACAGCCCCCTGTGCTTCCGCCCCCTTTCTCCCGCCGTGCCAATCAGCCTCCAGATCATTTGGAAAAAACACCGTCCTCTGTCCAATGCTGCCCAATATTTCCTGGAGGTGCTGACCAGGCAGGTTGCTCAAATGCCGGAAACACTTTCGCGCTCAACAGACGGTGTTTAACCGGGAAACACTAAACATTGTATACGAAAGGAAAGATCAATCAATGAAAATCGAAAAATGCAAAAAAGAATCCTTTGTTGTAATAGGCAAAGAGGGGTCCACATTAGACGGAGCAGGCTTTATTCAAAAACTATGGGATGATGCGAATTCCCATTTTGGAGAAATTCAGCATTTGGCAAAGAAAGACCAAAACGGAAACCTCAGAGGAATATGGGGCGCGATGTCTGATTTTTCACATTCCTTCCAGCCTTGGAAAGACTTTAGCCAAGGACTTTATCTTGCAGGCGCAGAATGCAATGATGATGCCGAAGCTCCCGAAGGCTGGACAAAGTGGGTGATTCCCGGCTATGAATATATCTATGTAGAATGTGAAAACGATAATAATTTTCCAAAAATCATACAATATCTGAAAGAGAATGATATTCCATTGGCAGGGGCTGTCCACGATTTTACCTGCCCACAAACCGGCAAGAACTATATGTTTTTTCCCATTAGAAAACTCTGACTCTCAAAGAAAAAGGAATAATTTTTTTACTTTTCCACTCGGTACTGATACTCCGGAATCATTAAAAGCCCATTATCCAGTATCCGGTTTCCCAGATACTGAATATTATCGTCTTCAGAAAACTGAACCGTAAGTTCATGGATAATGACTGCGTCATCGCACAGAATCATCTGACATACTGCATCCACAGTCAGAGTAAATGTCCCGTCTCCATTTTCTCTGATATCTGTCACTTCGGGGACAGATGTGCCGAAAAGGTTCGGGGCGTAATTTCCGCACCCCAGCCTCTCCCACAGGTAGCTTTGATGCTCTTCATCAAACACCGCCCACTCTCTTAAGTTTTCCTGAGAAACCGGAAGATATTCCATAATGGTATCTTCAAATTCTTCTGCCGGTATTCCATCCGGATACTCTTCCGGTTTCAAACGCCTGCCGGATCTCATCTCATAAAAATACTCATAAACTCCGTTGTAATCCAAATATTCCAGATTCTCCTTGTCCCAGTTGGAACATAACAAATTATTTCCCTGGTATCCCAGAGGAAGCACGTATTTTTCAGACATTTTACGGCACTCCTCTGACAAAGGTTTTACTCTGATCAGACAGCTTCCGTCAATCAGCTCCGATACTTCCGGTGGCTCCGGTACACATAATTCATAGCTCAAATAACCCTTATCTGTATACCGCCACTCTTTTATCCTTGTATATGAGATATATGCGAGCGTTGGCATCCCCTCTCTTCCCCACGTCATATTTGCTGCCAGTACATACATGTTTTTTCCGTCATACTGATATTGAAATCTTCCGATTCCCCCATCGCTATGAATCCTATATAAGAGTACCGTCCCGGCCTTTCCCTTTTGGGCGTCCAGTAGAAAATGCTCCATTTCTTTCCAGTTCTCCATAACCTGGTACGGTTTGTTTCCTGTAACAGGCATACCCATAGTCTTTATCTTCTCCTTCATCTGAAGGAGCGCTTCCTCTGATAAAACCACATTTGAAGCCTCGCCTTTGTCTGCCTTACCGTAAATCTCCTCAGTCAGCTTCAATGCGGCCCTGCAGTCGGCCTCCGCTTTTCTCCTGTCCTCCTCCTTGATCGGCAGATCATACCCCTTTTCCCAATGCTCTTCTCTGTCATCGTCCTCGCCGTTTTCTTCCTGAAGAAGTCCCTCTCTGCCCTCCCCGGCACTGAGCTGATGAAAATCCTCTGGCGCTTTTCTTTCACAGGCACACAGGAATCCTGCAGCCATTATGGCTATAATCGAAATATATTTCTTTTTGATCTCCATGGAAATCCTTTCTTTCAACTTCTGTCAAATTATCTTTTCCATAAATGAAGAAAGCCGAAAACCTGCTAAAATCAAGGCTTTCGGCTATACTTCCAGCGTTCCCGAGGTGACTTGAACACCCGACCTACCGCTTAGGAGTTAAATTTTGTTAGCAGACTCATTTTATAGGCCAAGAGCGCTCATCCCTCTCGCAACGCTTTTTCAATGTTCTTTTATATCATAACACAACCGGATTTGCAGTACAAGATAAAACAAATATTTCAGAGGAGACCAGCTATGGATTATCAATTAGAAGTGAAACAAATCGTGGACTACCCACGGTGCCGCATCTACCGTGAGTTCCTCCGCAGCCTTATGGAAGATAGGGACATCCGTACCAACGGAAGCTCCTATCTTTTTTATTACATGACACTCTGCTCCTACGCCAACTTTCGCTCCTCCTACCGCCGGATAGAGGGTATCTCCTACTTGATAGGACCAGGCGAGTGGATCTGCAGAACCTCGGAGCTGGCAGAGTGGTTCCGCACACGCTTCCAGCACCAGGCTCTGTCCATTCTCGACTATCTACAGAAGCAGAACTATATCACCTATACCCGGCTCGGCAGGAATAACCTGCTCGCCCTTCGGTTCAAAAGAAAGTCCTACTTCGTGCTGGAGGGCACCTGCACGGATGTCCGGCTGAAGCCTTTCAGGAACAGCTATGATATCGTCCTTACCGATAAGGACGGCAGCGTACACCTGCTCCGGATTGGGAAAGGCCATAAGATCCGTCCCGGTGTCCCCTACTGCTCGGCGTAGAGGAAATAAAATATTGATGAACAAATTGACATATTTCCGCTTCTTTCGTATAATGATAATAAAGATAGAGAAATCTATCGAAAATATTGCCCGCTTACCGTTGGCGGCCTATAAATGACCGGCTCGAAAATATGGCTCGCCCACCGGAGGCGTCTAATAAATGTCCGGCCCGAAAATTCCCAGCCCTATCGTAAGGTAGGGCTGATTTTATAGGCGGTGACACATGCTTTACAAAGAAGGCTATGTATATCATATCAAAGATGAATATTTTGAAAAAGTAAACGACGATATGCTCATGCAGAACAAAGAGAACGGTACATACCGCCCTACTTTCTACTGCCTAAAAGATGACAAGACCTCTCTGCTCTGGATGGTCCCGTTAAGCAGCCGGATAGACAAATTCAGGTCAATCCACGACAAACAGGTCAGGAAATATGGCAGGTGCCTCACCATTGTCCTTGGAGAGTTTGATGGGAAAAGCGCCGCCTTTCTCCTGCAGAATATGTTCCCTGTCACTGAACGCTATCTGGACCACATACATACCAGAAACAATAACCCGGTCCCGGTAAAGCACTCCATCCACAGCGAGGTAAGCACGAACATGAAACGGCTGCGCCAGCTCCATGCAAGGGGCATGAAAGTGGTATTCCCTGACATCACGCGCCTGGAAAAGATCATGCTTGATGAGCTGAACGGCAGCGATGCCATCCAGCCTGACATCGAGGCTTCTCCCGATCCATTTTATTCAGAACCGAACATGGAGGAGCTGGGGGACATGGAACGCGAACCAACGCAAGGCAGCAACTAGCCAAACAGCGCAGAAATCCCATTCATTCAGCCTTCAGGCTAAACTAAATAAGGCAGGGTACAAATTATGATTGTCTGGATAAACGGAACAGTCGGTGCAGGGAAGTCCCATGTTGCCCAAAAGCTGGCTGGACTCCTGGCAGAAAAAGATGCCGAATATATAGAATCAGACCTATATTGGGCAGATTTCATTCATGACCACTTTAACGAAGCCCTCTCTGGGTTCGAGCCATATTATAATAGATTTTTCCTCAACATACTCCGAAAAACAATCGAGGAAAAGATGTATGGCGCTGGCAAAACACCAATCGTATCTTTGTCGCTTGTGACGAAACTCTGTGAAAAAGAACTCCTGGATTATTTTGAAAAGAAAGATGTACCCATGCACCACATCATTCTTGAAGCGACAAAGGAAACTATCATATCCCGTATAGAAAACGACCCAATCCGGGACAGGAACGCGCAGGCACAGCAGACACCTAAAATTTCACAGCATATAGAGTACCTTGGAACCGAATATTCTGATGCTGTAAGAATCAACACTGGAAATAAGGATCTGGACGAAATAGCTGCGGAAATCGTCACTATGGCTTCTGCTGACTTCTCACAGTTCGTTGTTGCTACGGCAAATGTGACCGCCTGTGAGACCTCGCGGGATATGTCCGTGTTCTTTCCCCGTCTACCCTCCCAATTTACGCATATGGGTTACGGCTACCTTTTGGGCTTTGCTGTCACCTGCCAGCTCACCCGCCATATACGCCTTAATATCAGGTTTCTGTCCGTAGGGCTACGGGTTTTGCTATCTCTTCTTCTCGCCTGCACCTCACGATACAAACCTTGAGAGTCGCTATAAAGTTCGTTGGTAGCTACGCCTATGTGGACTTTCACCACAGAACACGGGCATGCCCGTCATACAGGCAGTGGACCTCGCCTCCGGCGATGACCTCAAAGATGACGTCCTCCCTGACCGTGCAGTCATTCTCACAGTAGTTCCCTGTAGGCGAGGCCCTATACCAGGTCCCGTCTGCCATGGAGCGGTTGAAGTAGCGCTCCGGCCCTTCTGTGGTGCAGAATGTGTCCCTGCACAAGATAAGAAAATCTATTCCGTTCTTGAGATTGCAGATATTCTGCAGATCAGCAAAAGCAAGGCATATGAGCTTTGCAGGCAGCCGGATTTTAAAGTGGTCCGGCTTGGACGGACAATCAGGATCTCCAAGGTATCTTTTGGCAACTGGCTTAACAACCTGTTGTAAGGGTAGAAGGAGAAACAGATGGCATCTATTATCAAGAGGAAAAGCAAATACTCAGTGGTTTACTATTATACGGATGAGAAAGGGGAGAAGCACCAGAAATGGGAAACCTGTCAGGATCATGCTGAGGCAAAATGCAGGAAGGCTGAGATCGAGAACCAGCAGGGCAACGGGACCTTTATCCCTCCACAGGAGCTGACTGTAAAAGACTTCCTGCGGGACTTTGCAAAAATCTACGGCACGTCGCACTGGGCTTTATCAACATATGAGTCCAACTGTGCCCTGATTGCAAATTACATTAATCCCGCAATCAGTGATATGGCAGTTCAGGACATCAGCCCGAAGTTTGTGGATGAGTTTTATGTCCGGCTGCAGAAGACAAAGCCTGTGGCGAAGAAAAACAAAAGGCCGCAGAGTGAGTATCTTACACCCGGCACTATACACAGTATCCATAAGGTACTCAGATGTGCCTTCGAGCAGGCAGTAAAATGGGAGATTATCGCAAGAACCCGTTCCCCCATGCAAACAAGCCCAAGACCAACTACAAGAAACGTGACATATGGACGGCAGGTATGATCAGTAAAGCACTGGACGAGTGCGATGATATGAAACTCTATGTCGCAATGAATCTGGCTTTTGCCTATTCCATGCGCTATGGTGAAATCTGCGGGCTGACATGGGATAAGGTACATATTTCAGACGAGGACATCGCTAATGATGATTCCTACCTTTGGATTGAACAGGAGCTTGCCCGTGTATCAAGGGAGGCCCGACAGCATTTGGACGACAAGGACATCCTGTTTATTTTTCCTTCCGTCATGTCGAATACCCATACCAACCTTGTGCTGACGCTTCCGAATGGAAGACCTGTGGAAAACCGCATCATGGAAAAAGAGTTCTCGAAGCTCCGGGAGAAGGCAGGGCTGCCTTATGTTGTATTCCATTCCCTGCGCCACTCCAGCACTGAAGATGGAAACCCAGACCTGACAAATTTAATTTCAGCATTGGAACAATCACCGGAGTTGATTGCCATGCTGACAAAGGCACTGAAAGGAAATGCTATTAGCAGATTATTAGCAACGGCTCTGAAAGTGCAGTTTTGTGTTCGATTCCCTGTTAGCAACATGGGTGATAACAAATATCCAAAAAACCGAGTCCTCTGACTTTTGGTTTTCTCTTGAGACAAAAAAAAGAAAAGCATTGAAAATCCAATGTTTTCAATGCTTTCCAACGTCCCCGAGACGACTTGAACGTCCGACCTATCGCTTAGGAGTACTAAAACACATCTTCTGTCCGCTCCTGTTCTGTGATACAGAATACCACACAGTTATAGAGAATACAAGGTTCTTTAACGATACCACTATCACAAAATATCAACTATTCTTGTCTTATATCACACAATATCATACTGTCCTGTTAGCAATTTTGTTAGCAAGAGAAATTATGCTTTGCTTTATAAGTTACCAATTATGAATTATTATGAACTGATATCAGTTTTTGAATCAGAAACTTACTTCAACACATTGAAATCCTTACATTTCACGAAATGGTGTTTTTAAATATTTCCTTGTAAAAGAGTATTACAATCTCAAAAAGAATGGTATAATCGTTCCTCGAAAGAAGGAGTGTCAAAGATGAACACAGAAGAACGATTAACTACCGCAACAGAAAACATGACTACTATCTCAAATCGGCTTAGGGAGCTATCTAACCTCATAAATACGGTGCATTTGGGGCTAATGGGGGAAGATACAGAACAGCAGGTTTTAGACTGTATCATATGCTTTTTATATTCCGTGAATGAACTCCATGAATTTACAGAAAAGGCGTTAAAGGAGATTCATGGAGCAGAGGACACCCAAACGAAAGCATGAACAGTTATTCATGCTTCTGCTTCATGGCTTCAACCATTATGCGAATAGCTGATATTTGAATCTCATTAAGCCCGTCTATGTCAATAACAATCTGATTTTCCTTTGTCTTTCCCACCAGATAATCAAGAGAGCATTGATACAGCCCCGACAGCTTGATTAAAACCTCTGTTGACGGTGTGCGGTAGCCTGTTTCATATCCGGCAATGATTGACGAAGATATGTCAAAATGCTCTGCTACTTCCTTCCGTGAGAGGTTTATTCTCATACGTGCTTCTTTCAGCCTGTCCGGCAACCCTTCAATCATGTGAAATCCTCCTGTGCTTATTGTGTATTCTACTTGTGAAAATGTGCATTGGGCGCAAAATATATGCGCTTATAGCGTTGAATATTTACGCCTGTTGCACTATAATATATCTATGGCTTGTATAGCATTAAGAAAAAATGACTTATAAAATACCGTTTATAGGAGGTAAAATCATGTTTTGTAAAGAATGTGGAGCAAAATTGTCGAATGATGCGCAGTTTTGTCCGAACTGTGGGAAAAAAGTAAAAAATACAGCTTCAAGCCCACCAAAAAAGAAAACAGCTATAATTATAGGGTTAATAGGTGTTCTGATTCTTGGTGTTGCAGTTGGTATATTTGTTATAACAAAGAACCAAACGAGCAAGAGTTCAAATATTGAAACAGCTGTACAGGAGCCTGCACAACATGAAGATATTTCAGATGAAAATATATTAAATACAGGAACTTATGCTAATGAACTTGACAGAATCACGATTGCAAAAGATGTTAGTGGTCAATATACCTTTAATATGACTGGCTATGATGAATCCGGTAATTTTCTTCTTCTTTCAGGAAGTATTGATAATGACAATGGTAATTATGTCGGGAGTATATCAGATGATGAATCGGGAAGTTTTATTGATAAGAAATTTTCAATTATACCGACTGGCAACAGCATAACCATTTCTTCTGATGATAATTCACTTCTATTTCTTTGTGTAGAGTACCAGTATATGTCCGAAGCTGACGCATTAGAGGACAATACAAATGGGTATGATGCAGACAATATGGTAAGCCCAAATGTTACTGGGGATACTCTGCTAAAAGAGGGGTATTATGGATACACAAGTAATGATATAGAGTATATGCTTTTCATTTACTCTGATAGCACATTTATAATAAGTGTAACTGAAAAGACTGTACCAGTTTTATATGGAGAGGGTGAATTTTATAGTAATGGTAATGACACGTATAAAGCCGATATAATTACCTGTGATGATGATTTTATGCGCAATCAGACAATCGACATATCAGTGATTGATGAAAATACTCTTTCCGTATCGGCTCAATACATTCAACTGAATAATGTAATACAGGGTACATATCAATTTGGCGGTTCTTCATCTGATGATGAAAGCTTGAAATCAGAGAATGATACAGATTCTGGCTTTAAACAACCATTGACAGCTTATGACAGTGGTATTTTATCAGAAATGGGGGAACTAATCCCATATGTACCGCTTACGGCAGATATTATAGGCAAGGATTCTCATGTATTCGGTACAATAAACTTTGGGACACTCAAAAAAGTACCTTCTGGTGATTTTGAGAGATATGTTGGAATGTCTGGCGTTGATCCAGATGCAACACAAGACCTTTATGTATATTTAACCGTTGTAGATTATTTAGTTTATGGAATTACTAAAGACGGAATAATAGTTTTTGAAAAGCAGCTTATTTCTGCGAATCCAGCAATTCCACAATACAATAGCATTGAATTTATAGATTTACCGGAAGAAATACAAAGTGTAAATCCATGTATATGCCGAGACATAAATGATACTTCCAGATATTATCTGACGTGGGAACTTGAAAATGCATATTACATAATGGAAGTATGGGATAGAGGAGACGAGAAAAGAGTATTAAATATATTTGCGACAACAGATTTACAATATTGTAATTGGTTTGATAATTCTGAACTGGTAAGTGTCGAATAGGCGAAAGGAGAAAATGAAATGTATTGTTCACATTGTGGTAACCAGATTAAAAACGACAGCAAATTCTGTCCTTACTGTGGGGGCAGTCTTTCATCTTCTGATATAGGGAGTGCGAAAGAAGCGTTAAAAAACACAGCCGTAGCAGTCATGGATTCAGCGAAAGCGATTGGTAACAGTGCTAATGAAGCAACAGGTGAGCAGGCACAAAAATATGCAGAGAAAGCAAAAGAAATGACTAAAGGGTTTACAGATGATATAAAACAGGTAACAAAAGACAAGGACACATCTAATTTCTTTGCAAAGAACAAATACCGTAATGTAAAGATACTTGCTGTTCTGCTAATAGCAATAATAATACTTTGTTCTATGTTCAGTGAAAAAAGCAAAGGTGAGAAAATGGCAGAAGATATTGTGTCAGCAACATTCTCTGATTGCGAAATAAAATCTGTCACAAAAGAAACAGGTAATGACGAGGGGCAGATTTATGTTGTCAAATTTATTTATTCAAAAGGAAAAAGTGATGAAAGTTCGGCTGTGGTTCTTATAACTGGCGATAATGCCACGCTTATAGATGTTTATCCCCAAAGTGAATATTCAAGAATGGAAGTATTCATAGATTTATTAAAAGAGCAGTTGGAATAATCATAGACAGATAATCTTATAAGGTAGTACTGATGAACACCTCTTGAATACATTTCAAGGGGTGTTGTTACATTGGAGAAAATGCAAAGGATTATTCTATGTCTTTTAGCCTTAAAACAGTTCCCTGTGGGTGGAAACGTGTTCAAAAGTTAATATCTAATGTGCAATATAGCCAATGATACCACTCTAAATTTATCTTATTTTTGAGCAAAAGAGAGAAAGTTGGTTAATCATTGGTTTTGGTCTGAGACAACTTCCCTTTTTATCGTATATAACAATGTGGCATAAAACCTTTAGATTGGGGGTGATTTTTATGGGTCAGAGGTAGATTAATATTTATTTGAAAGTGTTAAAATTGAAATATTTTTAAAAGAGGTGACATATTATGACAAATAAAGCATAAAAAAGAATCTATAATGGTATTCATATAATTTATCCAAAAATTTCTAGATTTTATGACATCAAAAGAACATTAAGTGAATAATATAAAATCAGACAAGCCGGTTTAATTTAATTATCAACATTAAAAAGAAAGGATAAAGAAAATGATTAACGAGGAAAAGAAAGCGGAACTCAAAACAAAATATGAAAACGGAGAAATTGATTTTTATGATTACTTTGACGAAGTTAACGATTGCTTTAAAGGTATTACTTCTTGGTCTTGCGCTTTGTTTGATGAAGAAAATGGAGATTTTTCTATTCACGAAACAAAAAAAGAATTAAAGAATGAACCTAAATTCTTCTTAGTAAAAATACGTATATCTAATGGTAGAACCTACCAAGTAGCAAAAGTTCAAATACAAAATCCTGAATCAATGAACGAAGAAGAAACAGAGCTGTTTAATCATTATTATAAAAAATTAAAGAAACGGCACTTTCATATACAAAAGCCAAGACATATGGTTTTCAGAACTTCTATTATAGACATACTGTATATAGCTGTTTCTGATTCATAATAATGTTAATAAGCATTATAAAGTTATAATGTTTATTAGCCTTAGAGACGGTGGCGGTTAACTTTGCAACTGACTTAAAGGCGAATATATTACCAACAATATCAGTAAAACGACTATTGAAACCACTCTTACTCTTATAACCACTCATAATCTCAACAAACTTAAAGTTTTTGACTATTTTTTATTCACCGATAAAAAAATAGACAATAAACTTTAAGTGAATGATAATATAAGGAATTATTAAAAATCATTTGAGTTCAAGAGAAAGAAGTGAAGAGAGAGTTTCCACTGAATCCCACCTTATTGAAGCAGGAAGATTCAGACTATATCTATCATCAAAGACAGATATAGAGATTTCTTCATTTCATGCTTATTCAGATAGAGGATTCACCTTTTTATCTGAATACATGAAGTGAAGAAATCAAAGCTTCTAAAATAACATATCGACAGATATTAGAATAAGGAGACAATCAGATGTTTGATGAAATCACAGAATTTAACAGTTTAACGGAACTACCTTTAATAGATACCATGCTTAGTGATATTTTGGAAAGTGAACCTAAAGAGGAAGATATTCGTAAAGTAGAGATACCAGACCGTGGCAGAGGGTTCGTATTTTTCCCAAGCCATTTAAAATCATATGTACTGCTTAAAAAAGCAGACGCTGACCTTGCTCTTTTATTCCTCGAAGATTTAATCGCCTACGGAATAGCAGGAACACACATAACCAACAATCCAATTATCAGAGGGGTTATGGAGAATATTACCCCTGTCCTTGATAATCAGTATGCAAAGTATTTGGAGGACTGCGCCAAAGACAAGCATAATCTTAATTATTATAATCACCCCGAAGACAGAATCCATGCAAATTCCGTTGAGCAGATAATCAACGCAACCAACGGAGTTAAACTTTAAGGGGTGTACTGCAAATGGAACGAGTGAATAAAGGCTTCTTTGTTTACAATGATTATATAAAGCCTGCTTACAAGGCTTTATCCGAGGAACAGTTTAAAGACTTCGCAACTTCAATAATTTTGTACGGAACTATGGGGGCATATCCACCAATCAATTCTATAGCAGAAGTATTTCTTGTACAAGTTATTCCGCTTATTGATAAATATGACCGCAGATATACAAAAGCCAAAAAAGGGGGAGCAAATGGCGGAAGACCTCCCAAAGTTACCAAAAATGAAATTAAAAAAGTGATTCAGAATCATGGTATATCTTCTGTAAGCGAATTATCAGCTTACTTTAACTGCTGTGAGAGAACAATTACAAGACATATTACAGGAGAGGAGATTGCTCAATGCTCCCAAAATCCGAGATACTTTTAATATTAGTAATTATGAAAATAATTATGGGGTATTGTCATTTTGTCATAATTTCCAAAATAACAGAGTACCTTTCACCTAATACAAAAGAGTTTGAATAAGTATACTTTTTCAATTATCCATTTACGAATGATTATCCACATTTTCAAACAAGGGAGACAAAGAATCTCCCCTGTTTGAAAAATGAATTATACAATATTTATAAATATTTTAAATCGCGTCTTTACTTTTCAAATGCTCTGTGGTTCAATCGTTTCGTCAAAATAAAGAAAAGGAGTGACTGACATGAAAGAGCAGACAGAGAATCGTAGATTCGGCTATATCAGAGTTTCAAGCAAGACGCAAAATGAAGCACGGCAGAGAGATGCCCTGTTGCTTGAGGGCGTAATGGAGAGAGATATTTTTATTGACAAGCAGTCGGGAAAGGACTTTTCCCGTCCAGCGTATCAGAGCATGGTTAAATCTCTGCAAGAGGGAGACGAGGTTGTTATCCTTGACCTCGATAGGTTAGGCCGCAACTATTCAGAAATGGCAAAGGAGTGGAATTATATCACCGAAGAAAGAAAGTGTGATATAAGAGTGATTAATTATCCTCTACTAAGTACGGCACAGGAAGAAAAAACTTTAGACAAACGCTTTATAGCAAAACTGACTTTCGAAATTCTATCATATGTTGCTGAACGGGAAAGGGAGGAAATAAGGAGGAGACAGAGAGAGGGCATTGAATCCGCAAAGGCAAAAGGAATAAAGTTTGGCAGAGCAAAAATTCCGAAGCCGGAGAGATTTGATGAAGCTTATCACAGAGTTTTAAAGAGAGAAATCACAAACAGGCAGGCAATGAGAGAGTTAGGGTTAAAACCCAATACTTATTATGCGTTTGTAAAGGAACTTACAGAAGCAGAGGCACCATAAAGATACAATGAGAGATTTGTTTAAAAAAGGAGAGCCATTATGAATATCAAAAAAGAATTTGAGGGAACAAAAGAAGATTCATCTTGCGTGAAAGTCAAAATAGAGTTTGAGGTTTCTTTAGATGATTGTATACCAAAAGCACTTAATAAGGTGGGGTTAATGCTTATTCAGCACGGACAGGCTTTAATCCTTGCCAATGATTCCAGTAAGACAACCTTAGAAGAAAATGAAGAATGTTGTTTACCGTTTTATTGATATTTCCATGAGATTTTGACTAGGAGGGTTTTATATGAGTACGTCAGATACTTTTAAATTTTTACAAAAGGACACCGCAGATATATTGACTTTACTTTCAGCAGATGTCTTGGAGGAACTCGGATTATTTTCTATGAAAAATACGAGAAAAGTATTAGAGCAACTAAAAGAACAGAAGAAAAATAAACTTACTCAACTTACCATACCATCAACTGTTAATGATGATACAGTGAAAGTCTATCATGTGGAAGACATACAGAACATTTTGCAGATTTCAAGAACCGCCGCATATGCACTAATCAAAAATGCTCCTTTTCGGGTAGTCCGTGTGGGAAATTCCATAAGGATTTCCAAAGAAGATTTTTACAGGTGGCTCAATAATCCAGTACAGAAGAACGGAGGGTTTTAATCATGGCAACAATCGTAAAAAGAGAGAATGGCAGTTATTCCGTAGTATACCGATATGTTGATGAAAACGGAAAGACCAAGCAGAAATGGGAATCCTTTTCAGACCATAAAACAGCAAAAGCAAGAAAGGCAGAAGTTGAGAACCAGCAGATAAATAATACCTTTGTCGCTCCCAAAGATGAAACACTGGAAGAATTTCTGAAAGAATTTGTAGATATATACGCACAGAAGAAATGGGGGTTATCTGTCTATGACAGCAATACAAGCCTGATTGACAATTATATCAATCCTTTTATCGGGAGTGTTAAAATACAGAAAATTAATTCCCGTATGATAGACAAGTATATCCAGACGCTAAAGACCACGCCTGCGGTGTCAACAAAAACCCATAAGGCAAGAACAAAATATGTCACAGATAAAACAATAGGTAAGATATGCAAACTTCTCAACTGTGCTTTCAAACAGGCGGTCAAATGGGATATCATAGGCAAGAACCCTATGGACGGTGCTACACCGCCCAAAACGGAATATGAAAAGAGAGCTATCTGGGATACTGATACAATCCGAAAAGCCCTTGATGAATGCGAGGACGAAAGACTGTATGTAGCCATACACTTAGCTTTTGCCTGTTCTTTGAGGGTGGGAGAGATTCTAGGGTTACAGTGGGAGCGTGTCCATATCTCCGATAAAGATATTGCAAATGATAATGCCTATATAGAGATAGACAGGGAATTGGAACGGGTTTCTTTAAAAGCTCTCAATACGCTTGACAATAAAGATGTATACCATGTATTTCAGCCACTAAAGGCAGAATCTACTACGAGAAGGGTTTTAAAGGCACCGAAAACAAAAAGTTCAGTAAGGCGTGTATGGTTGCCTGTCACTGTTGCCAATATACTGAGAAAATGGGGAGAACAACAAGAGAAAGCAAAGGCGTTCTTAGGAAGTGAATACCATGATTTCGACCTTGTAGTTGCCTTAGACAATGGGTATCCATGTGAGAACAGGCTTTTAGAGGAATCCTTTAAAAAGCTGAAAGAGAAAGCCGCTCTGCCGAATGTGGTTTTCCACAGCCTGCGTCATTCCTCTACCACCTATAAACTGATGCTCTCAAAAGGTGATATCAAGTCAGTACAGGGTGACACCGGACATGCAACGGCAGACATGGTGACAAGGGTTTATGCCCATGTTCTGGACGAGAACCGAAAAGAGAATGCTAAAGTCTTTGAACAGGAGTTTTATTCTGTATCTGATTTGAAAAAGGCTAAGCCGACAGAGAACACTAATTCCGAGACTGATATTAAGGCATTGTTAGAGCAGCTACAAAAGTCTCCCGAACTGATAGCGGTGATGAAGAACCTGTTAAGCGGTGGTACTGCTGCCGTTGAAACATAACTCTTAAAAAGTGTCCTGTTAGCAGATTTCACGATTTCTGTTAGCAGAATGAGAAAACAGCAATTTTTTAATCGTTTATCTTTTGTTAGCAGTAACCGGACAGATTCTAAAATCTATTTCCACATATTTATAAAAGAACAGAAATGAAAAAAGGCTGTAAGTCCAAGAATCCTTGAATTTACAACCTTTTTCAGCGTTCCCTGCGAGAATCGAACTCACAACTGGGGCTTAGGAGGCTCCTGTTATATCCATTTAACTAAGGGAACTAATTCTGCTTTTGTGCCTCTTTCGTTAGCAGAAAGTAACGAACTAAACTAAAACTTAGGAGGCGGTCGCTCTATCCAACTGAGCTACGGAAACACACACAATAAACTTTCAGGTTCCACTTTTCAAACCTGTAACACTCATATTATATCAGATTTTCCCGTTTCGTCAAGACCAGATTTTCATCTTTTTACTCAAACCTCGCCGTCCCCATCATCCAGATCTGTCCCTTAAACCTTCTCCCCACCAAAGGCTCTCCTATGAGATCCTGCTTATTGATCGCCACCTGGAATGTCATGTCATTGCATTCTAAGCTCATCTTATAGACTTCCTCGTCTGTCAGGCGGTTCTTCACAAGTTCCAGCTGCTGGATAGTTCCGATCACCGAGTACTGGTCGCACTCAATGCCGCAGGGCATAAAACAGGAATCAATAATAGAATAGATATCCTCCTTCATGACCCGTCTGGATATCTGGGAGTATAAGTCGATGTCCTCGATCGTCAAGGTCTCTATGGCATCCTCATTCCCGTTTTTCGCTGCTTCCAGGAGATTGTTCCTCTCTTTTGAGGCGGCCCTGTCCATCTCCTTCTGTCTGGCAGTCTTCTCAATAGGGAGGAGTATTTTTCCTTTCACAGATAATCCTGACAGATTGACACACTCCACCTCTGTAGATTCCTTTGCCATCCTTTTCTCCCTGTATTCCATAGCGTTTTCCAGATAATAGATCAGGGAAATCCCCACCCTGTATTCATCCAAAAGGCCGGCATAGGTTTCCCTGTCTGTGTGGCGCTGGATAGAACACTCTGCGTTGGAAGAAGGGTTCTGGCTTATGAGGTAAGGGACATAATATTCTGGTCTGATCTCTCCTGTATCATCCATCTCTCCATAGACCGCTACTCCCATCCCCGGCGCCATCTCGGCCTTTACTTCACAGAGGTTGGTTTCCTCGTCTAACTGGATCTTCCGGATCTGTTCCGGGCTGGCGTGATCGGCCAGGCTTTTCATCAATTGGTCTATCTGGTGCTTTTTCTTGTATGTGCTAAATCCCACAGTTCGCAGAAATCTATGCATAATTTCACCTTCTCTCTACTGGATTGATCTCTCTCGAAATTATATCCTATATCGCTCTATATTGCAACTCTCAAAATCAATAATTCCAAAAAAGGTCCTGTCTTGGTATCCGTTCAAGGCTTATCTGAACCGTTATCTGTCTTGTGCGCAGAAAAACAGGCCTCACGGAATCTTCTTCCCGAGGGCCTGTTTTCGCCTTCCTTACAAATTCTTTTGCCTGTGCTATTTTTCCTTACACAATTTCTCGGATCATTATACAATTCCCTGAGCCATCATAGCGTCCACAACCTTCTCAAATCCGGCGATGTTGGCTCCTGCAACATAGTTTCCGGCCACGCCGTACTTCTCTGCCGCCGCGGCTGCCTTGGCGTAGATGTTGACCATGATGTCCTTCAGCTTCGCGTCTACCTCCTCAAATGTCCAGGAAAGCCTCTGGCTGTTTTGGCTCATCTCCAGCGCGGAAGTAGCCACGCCTCCCGCATTGGCTGCCTTGCCCGGCATGAACAGCATACCGTTAGCCAGGAAGAAGTCTGTAGCTTCTCTGGTGGAAGGCATGTTGGCGCCCTCTGCCACAGCGAAGCATCCGTTGGCCTTCAGAGCCTTTGCATCTTCAAGGTTCAGCTCATTCTGGGTCGCGCAGGGAAGGGCGATGTCGCAGGGGATGGTCCAGATGCCTTTTCCCTCTGTATAAACCGCACCGGGAACAGCATCCGCGTACTCTTTGATTCTCCCGCGGCGGACTTCCTTGATATCTTTTACCATATCCAGCTTGATGCCATCTTTATCATATACATATCCGTTGGAATCACTGAGCGCCACCACTTTTGCTCCCAGCTGCTGCGCCTTCTCGGTAGCATAAATAGCCACATTTCCGGAGCCGGAGATCACCACGGTCTTTCCTGCCAACTCCTTGTTGTGATGCTTTAACATTTCATCCAGAATATACACAAGACCGTATCCTGTTGCCTGGGTGCGGGCAAGAGAGCCGCCGTAGGTCAGACCCTTTCCTGTGAGGACTCCCTCATATAATCCGGTCAGTCTCTTGTACTGTCCATACAGGAATCCGATTTCTCTTGCGCCTACGCCGATATCTCCCGCTGGGACATCCTGGTCAGCGCCGATATATTTGTGCAGCTCTGTCATAAAGCTCTGGCAGAAGGCCATGACCTCCCTGTCAGATTTGCCTTTTGGATCAAAGTTTGAGCCGCCTTTTCCTCCGCCGATGGGCAGGCCTGTAAGGGAATTTTTGAACACCTGCTCAAATCCAAGGAACTTTAAAATACCCTGGTTTACAGACGGGTGAAGGCGGAGTCCGCCTTTGTAAGGTCCGATTGCGCTGTTGAACTGCACTCTGTATCCCTTATTTACCTGGACCTGGCCGTTGTCGTCCACCCACGGAACACGGAAGGAGATAATTCTCTCCGGCTCCACCAGGCGCTCCAAGAGGGCCATCTTGCGGTACTTTTCTTCATTGGCGTCAATTACCAGTTTCAGGGAATCTAAAACTTCTTTTACTGCCTGGTGAAATTCGCTCTCACCGGGATTCTGCTCTACTACCTTGGCATAGATTTCATCAACATATGACATGGGATATTCCTCCTTTTTTGGAAACGGCGCGCGCCGCGACCCGTCATCATCCAAATATGCTTCTCCTTTTGGATAGGTCTGCTCGTTTCTTACTTGGACATTTTACCACTCTAAAGCGTTCACGTCAACAAAAAATTGCGTTCTCATCTGTAAAAATGGGACGGAGAGGGAGGCCTTTTTCCCCTACTCGCCCCGCGGCCAGTGCGCCGCTTTAGCGGCAAATTTCCACTGCACGGGCCTGTGCAAAAAAGAAGCAGACATCAGTATCCCAATGCCTGCTCTAGTGCTTCCTTTTCTTCACTTCCCAGGAGAATATCTGTCTCTCCTTTTTCAATCATCTTTATATACAAATAACATCCTTCTCTGCTGTGAACGGAATTCAGGATAAATCCTGTATTGTTCATATCCAGAAGAGCGATGGCGAAACTTAGGTTCCCTCCCATGCCTTTAAAAGCATTATATTTCACCATTCCGAATTTCTGGAAGGAGGATTTAACATTCCTCGTCAAGGTTTTCTGAATGTCTTTATTGATCTTGTCCTGGGCCTTCAGTTCCTCGATCTCTTTTATCTCGTCTACTATGATATTTTCCAGGGACTCTGCGTCTTTTCCTCTCATGAACCGATCATATTTTCTATAAATGCGGTTGGTCTGCACCACACATATGATCGT
Source organism: uncultured Hungatella sp. (assembly GCA_947066955.1). Classification (GTDB taxonomy): domain Bacteria; phylum Bacillota; class Clostridia; order Lachnospirales; family Lachnospiraceae; genus UBA3402. The sequence continues at coordinate 15,034 of CAMTAF010000003.1, read as the reverse complement.
CATGATCAGAAGCAGGATCGTAATGATGCCCAGGCTTAAAATCACAATCGCCGGATCAATGGGCCATCTGTTAAGCATGCTTTCTGTTGTCATCTTGTTTCCTCACCTTATTTCTCTTTATCCATAGATATTCTGTCCTGCGGATTGTTCCGCGGTCAGCGCTGAACAATGGGGCGACGGCATCATCCTATGGATTCAATCATCTCTACGATTCTCTCCAGTTCCGCTTCCGAGTAATATTCGATTTCAACGCGGCCTTTATTCTTATCTTTTTTATTGATAATAACCTTTGTCCCCATTACTTGTTTCATCCGCTCTTCCAGATCCCTGAATATAAAGCTTAAGTCTTTGTCCTCTTCCTTTGGTTTTTCCTCCTTTTTAGGCTTGCCCAAAATCTTGACTAACTTTTCTACTTCTCTCACGCTTAATCTCTGATCCCGTATCTTCAGCGCTACCTGATACTGGCTGTCTCCGTTTTCCAATGCAAGCAAGGCTCTGGCATGGCCGCTGGACAGCTGCCCCTGAATCAGCATCTCCTGAACCCTGGTGTCCAGTCTCAAAAGCCTCATACAGTTTGTAATTGCCACACGGCTTCTTGAGACTCTCTCAGCGATTTCCTCCTGAGTCAGTTCGAATTCCTGCATCAGCTGCTGATAAGCCTGTGCCTCCTCTATAGGGTTCAAATCCTCTCTCTGTACATTTTCTATCAGAGCGATCTCCATGGCCTGCTGTCTGGTGTATTCCTTGATTACCACAGGGATCTCTTTAAGGCCGGCTTCCTTTGCCGCCCGCCATCTTCTCTCCCCTGCAATGATCTCATATCTTTCCCCATTTTTCTGAACCAAAAGAGGCTGGAGCACTCCATACTTTTTGATGGAATCCGCCAATTCCCCGATCAGTTCCGGATTAAAATCTTTTCTTGGCTGTGTATGATTTGGCTCAATGAGAGACATTTTTATCATATACTCTTTTCCAGGCTCTTCTCTGCCGTCCGTGGATGTTTCACGTGAAACATTGCCTCCCTCTTTTTCCGCTCCTGTATTGTCTACCACATCTTCCCCAAATATAGCTCCTAATCCTCTTCCCAAACCAGTCTTTTTCGCCATTAAATATCCTCTCCTCTGCTCATCACTTCCGCTGCCAGCAACCGATAACTTTCTGCCCCTGTGGATCTGGAATCATATAAATTAATGGGCATACCATGACTGGGTGCCTCAGCCAACCTTACATTTCTCGGAATAATAGTTTTATAAATATTCTGATTGAGATTGCTCTTTACGCTTTCCACCACCTCAAGGGAAAGATTTGTTCTCGCGTCGTACATTGTAAACACTACCCCCTCTGTCTCCAGACTGGGATTTAGTTTCTTTTTTACCAGATTGACAGTCTTTAAAACCTGATTTAATCCCTCTAAGGCATAGTATTCGCACTGAATCGGGATTAATACCGTGTCCGCCGCAGTGAGGGCGTTGATCGTAAGTAAGTTTAGAGAAGGAGGACAATCAATAATAACATAATCATAATCCTCCTCAATGGTCATCAGATATGTTCGTAAAATGGACTCCTTCTGGTCAAAGTCCAGGAGTTCAATCTCAGCGCCGGCCAGATTGACATCCGAGGGCAATACATCCAGATGATCTATAGCATCCCTGATCAGGCATTCCTCCACCTGACACTCTCCGATCATCAGCTCATACACTGTTTTATCTATGTATCCCTTTTCTAATCCCACACCGCTTGTAGCGTTTCCCTGGGGGTCGCAGTCCACTAAAAGAACCTTCTGATCCGCCTCCGCCAGACAAGCTGATAAATTAATGGCCGTGGTAGTTTTCCCCACTCCGCCCTTTTGATTTGCTATCGCAATTATTCTTCCCATAGTAATTCCTTTCCGATACAGTGGTTAGTATATCATATTTTTTTCTCTTTTCCTATGGCTTTCCTAAAAAAAGTAAAAAATGTTTCACGTGAAACATTCCGGAGATGTCCCTTAAAAGTTTAAGAATAAATTAATATAGGAAATCATTGTCATAGCCATATGAATCATATATAATAATGATACTGAAAAGTCGTCCATTTGTCAGGCAACCTATATTGTAGAAAGCAAAAGCATGATTCCCATAAACTCTATTATAATTCTGTTCAAGAAGGAGCCTTCTTTATTATGACAACAAAGAATAAATTGATCACTGCTTCTATTTTATCCACCAGTTCCATCGCCGGCATCAGTCTTATTAACAAATTGATCAAACTCTCTGCTGTTTCAAAAGATCTGATGAATGATCCGAACAAGTTATGTTTCCATTGGCGATTAGGCGATATCTGCTACACAAAGGCCGGAACAGGCAATCCTCTCCTCCTGATTCATGACTTAAACGCTGCTGCCAGCAGCTATGAATGGCACAGAACCATTTCCAATCTTTCCAAAAATCACACCGTGTATTCTATAGATCTTCTGGGATGCGGACGGTCTGAAAAGCCATGCCTTACCTACACCAATTACTTGTATGTGCAGCTTATTTCCGACTTTATTAAATCAGAGATTGGACACCGCACGGACATTCTTGTCTCAGGTTCCTCCAGCTCCTTTGTGATTATGGCCTGCAATCATTCACCCGAGCTATTCAACCGGCTTATCCTGGTGAATCCTGACAGCATTGATGTGTGCAGCCAACTGCCCGGCCCTTATTCAAAATACTATAAGAGGCTTTTGGATTTTCCTGTCATTGGGACTCTGTTCTATCATATGGCGGTCAGCAGATCCTCCATCCGAGATTTTTTCAACAAGGCTTTTCACAATCCAAAAGCTGTAAAAGAATCTCTTATTGATCTCTACTATGAAGCCGCCCATTTGGGTCTCTCGCCCAAATCTATATATGCCTGTGTCCGGTGTAATTATATCCGATGCAATATCACTCACGCATTGGAGAAAATCGACAACAGTATTTATCTCATTGGCGGGGACGAAAAGGAAAATATCAAAGAATTGTTTGATGAATATGCCAGCTATAATTCAGCGATTGAGTACTCTTTTATCAAGAACACAAAGGCTTTGCCTCACATCGAGAAGCCGGCTGAATTTTTGGCCAATGTGAATCTGTTTCTTAATTGAGATAATTTTAGAGAAATATATAGTGAGGGCCTGCCTGCAGGCAATGAATCAACCCCTGGACAGCAACCCTCACTATGTTTAACCAAGATACTGCAGCCTAATAGAAGAAACTTCCCGCATTTGTTGACATGGATCCTCCGCCCCGGCTGTATACATTTGTAATGGTAATCTCGTCACTGGAATTGTTCTGATTTGCGTACTTTACGCCCCATCCGTAATTTCCTACCATCCTGTAACAGGTATTTCCTGAAAAGATTTCTCCCGGCATATCGGAAAGATCCGTCTCTCCTCTTTGACCGCTGCCCGACGAGCTTGATCCGGAACTGTCAAAATCAGCGAAAGAGAAAAACACAATGAGAACCACAATCGCCAGAGCTATTAAAATATAGTAAGTGATGGCATTTCCCACATCCGGAAAAACTTTATAGATAATCCAAAGAGCCACATGAGGCAGCTCTGTGAAGAGCATAGAGATTTTTCCAAGATCTCTCCTTATATTCCAAAACCAGGAACCAAAGGCTCCCAGAGCGGTGAAGATGACAGCGATAAACAAAAGACTCGTTTTGGAATCAATTATCAGCCCTGCCAAAGTAAAGGCCCAGGACAAAATCAGTGAAACCATAATCATTACCTCCTTCCTTTTGGGGAAACGGCACGCTTCGCGTTTGCTTTCCTCCTCTTTAAATCAGGGCAAAGCACCGAAATCGGCAAACCGAATTTTAGTGCTCTGCCCCTGGATCATCAGCACGGAGTGATCAAGCAGTCCATACATCTGCAAGCCATTTTTATGCTTCCCTTTACATAAGCTGAAAAGCACTTGCGGCAGTCTTTTCCCGTATCTGTCTGCATAAATCCTTCTGGCTGCTGATTTGTCTGATCTTCGTATTCATTCTGCATATCATTTCTACCCATATCTGTCCATCCCCTTTCTCTTAAAATTTTATGTATAATCCAGAAAAATTCAAGTAGTGGGGGCTTTCCCCATACTCGCCGGGGCAGGGCCGCGCAGGCGGCCATATTCCATTCCACCCTGTGTGCATAAAAAATTTCTGGTTTACATACAAAATCCAAAAGCAGCGGCGCTTAAGAATAACTGGCGGAGACCGGGATTCGCCACGTCGGCAAAAAGATTTTCCCTGTTTTCCAATATATAATTCCGTACATAAGAAAGCTTCTTGAGGTAATCTCCGCAGTCCGCGGGAGAATCTTCCTCTAAAGGACATCCCCCCTGACAGCAGTCAAATCCCTGGCAGGCCTCCTTACACTTCTTTCTCTTTTGTATAGATTGTCTCAGGGTATCCGTATAACTGTCATCATAGAGATTCCCGCCAGCAGAGCCGCCCATGGAGCTGTTTTCTTTTTTCTTACCACAAAAATATAGATTGCCCTTCTCATCAATATACAGATATTTGCCCAGACATGAATCGTGACAACAGTCTGCAATATGGGTCCCTGTATAGATATAACTGACCATATCCAAAAATTGGTCCACCCAGCCTCCTTTGGGATTCTCTGTCCATTGATCAAACCAACTAATATATTCCTCCAGGCTGAGTTCACATCCTCTCGTGATCACAGGTACTCCAGCCTTCCAATAGGGATCACAGATTTTCCTCAGAGATGGGTAATCCGGAGCATCGACGATCACATGCTCCAGGAGCATCTTTTTTTGGAGCCTTAAAACCATATCCTCTCTTAAGGAAGGAGAAACTGCAAGGTCTACAGAAAAACCCAATTGATTCAATACATTTTTCAGATTTCCGACTGCTTTCCACTGGTCCGTCTCAATGGCTGCAATGATGGAAAACTCCTTTTTCATCCCCCTCTTCCTGATCAGCTCTGCCAGACTGAAAAGAATCTTTTTATCAAGTTTTTGGCCATAGAATTTCCACCTGATGGTCAGATCCAGTTCCTCTGTGAGAATGATTTTGTCCAGACAGTCTTCCACCTGTTCTTTATTGGCGGAACTGTAGTCTTCTATAATCAATATCTTTTCTTTCATACTTTTTTGGGATCCTCCCATATACTGCCGATCTTAACTTTTCCCAGGCTTTTTCCTGACAAAATCCTGGATGTGGTATAAGGAATATTGTCACGGATCATGGAAATCAATAATCGATCCTCCACGGTCTCTTTTGGCATGGTCTCTAAAACTTTCATGATGGGTTCGTAAAGAGATTGAAGATCACTGTATACTGTATTCATATAACGGCGAAGGTACTCATAAAACGTAGGCGCATCCTCTCTCCTCAGAGGATTAAACTTCTTTTCTTTCCAGTCTTTTTCATAATCCTCCAGGGCGTCAATATAATAAATCCACCGGGATATTCCCCGCAGATATTGGATCTCCCACTCCTTTAGGGGCGTACAGGCTGACATGGCGGATTCCATCATATCGGCAAAGCACTCTCCTATTTTCCGCACGCCGCTTTTTCTTTTTTCCAGCTCATAGATATCCTCATATCCTTTAGCGACCGCTTCTGCCATCTGGGGATACCGATTCTGAGCCCTTTGGATCTTTGAACTCAAAAGAAACTGGACCAGCCCGGCTTTCAGGGAATGATCGTCATTGATGTCATCTTTCAGTTTCTCATTCACCAAAAGAATATTCAAGGCAGCCAGTTGATTCCACCGCTCTTTTGAAAAATGGCAGTACTTCTCATCCCTGTCCCCATGGCAGTGATAACAATCTCTTAAAGGGTTCTCATGGCACCGGGCCAGGATTCCAAGAAGGGCCACGTCGTAGCTCAGCAAAAAACGGCTGACCTGGCCATAACCGTACTGCAGCGCGAAACAGGTTCCGCAATAATAATTTTTATATGCCCTGGTCATCTGCCAGGTCATAAACCGCCGCTGCATTGTCAGGTATCCGAACATCTCTCGCCTCCGCTACTCTTTCCATTTAAATTATAGACTCTAACTCTTTTTTCCTGGCCAGCTTGTATTTTTCTTTGATCTTCCTTCCGTATTCCTCCGCCTTGTCGAAGAGATGGACATTAACCTCCACCATTTGATACAGGCTCCTGGCCATGCTGTAGTCGGTTTTTCCACCGTAGCCAGCCATCAGGTCATCTGCCCTCTGCTCCCAGCACTGAACCAGAATCACATAATCATCCATAGATATCTTATTCTCATTGGCCAGGGCTCCGCCTTTCTTTATGAGGACAGCCAGGCAATCCGAAGACTCTTTTTCATTCACCGGGGTCCCCTCCCCCCTTCGGTACATGCTGCTGACCATGGTGCCGCAGCGCATCCACATTGCTGCCTCAATCCCTGCCAACTTTCCTTCATCCGCCAGCTTACAGCCAAAATCAAATGCCTGTCTGCCCCGTTTCAGACGATAGGAAAGATCATTTTTGTATTTCACCGGAGGTGACATAATCAATTTCACAGCTTCCTGGAAGTTCTCAGGTTCTCTGTCCTTTGTAAAAATTCCCATATTTTTCCTCTTTCAAAAATCTCCCACAATCCCGTACAGATTATCACAAAAAATTTTCCCCTTCAACAAGGTAACATTTAACATTACATGCCTTTCTGCTCCCCCTGAGGGTCCATGTGCGCAAAAAGCTGTGGGGAGACCTGGCGCCTGCCTGAATCTCCCCACATTCCCTGTTCTTGCGTTTCTATTCTTCCTCACTCAGCTCCCTGTCAACTTTCTGCTCATAACTTCTCATCTTGTCATCCCTGTAAAGCCCGCTGTCAAGATATTCCTTTGTTGACATTTTACCTGACAGATAAGTCCCGTCATCATCCATGTAGGAGTCGTACACAAAGGCGTTAAACATCTTCTCCCTCTCTCTGAGCTTCTTCTCATAGGCCTCCATCATGGCCTTCTTCTCCTCCTGCTTTCTCTCAAAAGCAGCATCGCTCCGGGCCTTGTTGAGCTGTCTTTCCCTCTCTTTTTGGCTCTCCTGCTTCTGATGATCCCAAATCTTGCAGACACGGGCCGGCGGGTAGCCGACTCTCCAGGCCTCATAGCAGTATCCGTCCCCTTCCTTCCTCTTAAGCCCCAGCTCCTTCTGGTATTCATAGAGGAAATACATGGCTGCCCCATATTCTTCCTCAGCGGAAATCTCCGCCCAGACTCTGCCTCCGTCCTTATCCCCGAGGCAGTGATAATTCAGCATTGCCAGATAATAAGCTGCCCTGGGGCTCTCGGAATCCTTCCTCTTTGCCTGCCTGTCAAGCTCCATGCTCACAAATACGTACACAAGATCTCTATATTTCCCTTTCAGGGAAGAGTCCTTCTTACAATGGACCGCCAGGTAATAGAGGGCCTCACAGTCAAAGCCGTCCTCCTCTTTTTTCGCCTGCCGCAAAAGAGCGTACAAGGGCGCGTCGGGGCTGAGCCCCATAACCAGCCTGGCCTCCTTCGCCTCCCTCTCCAGGGGATGAGACCACTGCTGAAGGCCGATATCCTCGCCGTAGGCGATCTCGGAATTGATATCATAGTCTAAGTCATAGACATTGGAAAGGCGGGCCAGAGCCGGGATAGACCCCTGCCATGCCGCCTTTTCATAATCATCCTTCACATAACTATAGAACTTGCCCTCTTTTTCATTGGACAGCCCCGAAGCATACTCCTTTGCCCCTGGCCCCTTCTCGTCAAAAGACCACATTGGCCGGATATCCTCATACCCAAGAACCGTGGCCAGATCATCGAACATAAGTTCCAGATTCCTACCAGGACCCTCCCCCATAAGCGAGGCAAAAGATACCATGGCCTGTTTCCTCTTATTCCCGTCAGTCACCTTGGATTTTAGTGCCTCTTCCTCCTGCTGCTCCTTGAGTTTTTGTATCTGGGCCATCAGTTTCTCTCTCGCTGATTCCTGACTCATGGTGGTCTCCTGCTCTTTTTTCTCGATCTCCCCGATCCTGGCCCTGTTTTCTTCCAGGAGGGAGTATTCCGTGAGCTGCGCATATTCATTAATGTCAAACCACCCTGGAAAATGTCCTTTCCCTTTCGCCGACTGATTCCACATGTCCATAAATTTCAGCTGCCTGTCCGCATTGATCAGTTCCCTGCGAAATTCCAAATAGAAATTCCACTGAGATCTGATATCAGCGACAACTGCTTTTTCCTCTTCCTCTTCTTTTTTCCTTTTCAGGCGGATGTTTCTGTACAGATAGATCACTACCCCACTGATGAAACTGCCCAAATAAAAGACAAACAGCGTGGCTGTCACAAATAATTTGTATACAATCACCTCCAGGACACTGATAACCACATCAAATGTTCCGTTGGCCAGATTGTCAGCTACAGCTTCATAGATTTCCCTCACTCCCTGAAAAAAACTCACGCCTATGGTGCCCCTCATAAGAATATAACAGGGACTTAGAAATATCCCTGCAACCATAGTCAAACCGTTAAAATGTGTATCAGGCAGACCACCCTTCATACCACCCATACGGGTAATCACCATCCACGCGCAGAAGGCCCAGTAAGCAAAAATCACCACAATCAGCGGGAGATAGGTGATCTCCGTAGGCAAAAAGAAAATCTTCATATCCGGGTCTAAAGAAAGCAGGGGCATCGCCATCTGCCACAGAGCCTCCAGGGGTTTGAGGATCAGACTGTATGGCACGTCAAAGACAATGAACGCTATAAACAGAGCCAGGGTCCACAGAGCTGTTAAAATCCCCTTTTGGCTTCGCTCAAAATTCCCCCTGTGTTTATACTTGTACTCCTGCAGCATCCGGATCCCGCTTTTCATCTCCCCCTCCAGGGAACTTAAATAATCGCTGTGGAACACGTCAAAATCTTCCATGTCAAGGCCCATGAGAATCTTCTCGTATCCTGCCTTTGGAAACGCGATTACAGGCGCTTTTTTATCCAGCCACATGTCGATCTTATGCCGAAGGCAGCTGGCAAAACTGTCCCTGCAGTACCTCTGATGCTCCTCTCTGTCCTTTACTCCGTAGGGCACTTCATTGCTTGCCGCCGTGTCCGCGTCAGGCAGAGCCTCCTCATAGTAGAACTTTACAAAGCTCTCCTGATCTTTTGGATAATGCCGGCTGTTATAGATTGCCTTTTTGGTGGGAATATCATGAAATAATTTTTCTTTTGGCTGAAATACCATTGGTTCTCCTTTCTTTCAAGCTCACTCTATTCATCCTCATCTTCCGCCCCCATAATCTCGTCATACAGAAGCTTGGCTTCATCCATCTTTCCCTCCAGAATCAGGATGTCCGCCAGGCACTTTCTGCTGACAATGGTATCCTTCCACTCCTCCCCCCTGTAGAGCAGAGCCCTCTCCATATTGTCCTTGGCGCAGATCTCCGCTTTCTCATAATCCTTTTTTTCCAAAAGGATCTTTATATAGAAGTCCATAAACTGGTTGATCCGGAACTTGGCCATAACCTCCGTATCGCCGTATGTCTGAAACAACTGCCGGCAAATCTTTTCTGCCTCCCCCAGCTCCCTGTCAGCCAGCAGGATTCTCCCTTTCTCCAAGAGCATATATGCCTGATCCCTCCGGCTTTTCGCTGCCAGCCTTTCCTGTCCTTTTTGGATGGTTTCCTGAAACCGGATCTGGCTTTCTAAAGCTTTGTCAATGGCAAGCTTCGCCCCCTCCATATCCCCGTTATGCCACAAAAGCCCGGCTGCTTTGTGATATCCCAGGGACAGCCACATGTGATACATCTGATTAAAAGGGCTGCTTTTTTCAAGGATATCCACGCTTTTTTTATACCACATCTCGGCTGACTTATAAAATTCGCTGTTGTGATAAACTGCTGCCAGCGTCATGGCCATCTGGCCCGTTATCTGATGATATTCCCCATAATATTCTTTTGCCGACTCATAGAGCGCCATGGAATACCTCTCCGCCTCCTTGTAGTATCCCTGGGCCCACAGAAGCCTTACCATCTCATCAAAAGCCTCCGCCAGCCATGCCGCGGGTTTTGGAAATGCCTCCATAAAGGCAAATATATAGGGCTCCATTTTCTGATTCTCCAGGTAGGTATTGTCCCAGATGCCGCCCCGGCCGCTCTCATCCCCAAACAGATAGCTCCCAAGCCCTCTTATCATAACTCTGCAGTTTTCCGCGGAAGGCCTGAAAATATTTCTGGCCGCTCCGGCAATAATGGGGTGGAGAACAATCATCTCATCCTTCCAGCTTCCGCTGTAAGCCTGCTGCGCCAGCATACAGCCTTTAAGCCGCTCCAGGGTCTCCTCCTTTACATCCGTAATTGTCAAAAACAATTTTTTGGAAATTCCCTGGGGCGGCATGATGGACAGATAGGTTATGGCCTTCTTCTCCTCTGACTTCAGGGGAATCCTCCTAAACAGGTCTCTCTGAAAATCTTCAAGCCCGCTGAAATCTTCATCCGGGTTTATGATCTTGTGCTGAAGCAAAAGGGTATGCCCATCCACTTTTTTCCGGTAATCATCAAACTCCCTCTTCCGGCTTTCCGTAATTTCTCCTGTTGTGTAGCATCTGACAAACTCCTCCCACTCCTCCTCTGTTTTTAAAGGCCCCACCTGGATTCCCGCATAATCTCCCCATGCAGAGGGAGCCCGCCTGGTTGTCACAACCACCTGGCATGGGAGGGAAAACAATCTCTCCATATCCCTGTCGTATTCCACATTACAGTTGTCCACAACAATAAGGGTTTTCTCTTTACTGACAATCTCCCGCAGCACTTCGCACTTTAACCGGAAATATTTTCTCTTATTTTCATACATCTCTCTGTTGTACTGAACATTGGAGATTCGGACATCAAAATCATCCTCAATCATATTTTGAATCGTTGTCCTGAAGGAGAGATAGAGAATGTGAGCGTAAGGCTTTCCATATCTCCTGATGTACTCCCGGGCCAGAGCGCTCTTTCCCATCCCGCCCAACCCGTAGAGAATCACAGGGCCTTTTCCCTCTTCCAGAACACTTTTCAGGAGAGCCAGCTCCTCCTCTCTCCCGGCAAAGGGTTCTCTGGAAAAGATCTCAGAGGATGTGAGCCAATGGCGGCTGCTCTTTCGAAACCTGTCCACTGCCTCTCTCCACTGCCTGACAGCCATCCTCTCCGCCTCTTTATTCATAAAACCCGCGGGAGTATTTTTATATTTTCTCCGAAGCCTCAGCTGTTCCCACTGCCATTCCAAATATTCCTGCTCATAACTTTTTTTCTTCTGAAATCCCAAACCGTATTTCTCTCCCTTCGCAACCGGATCCTATTCCCTCAAAGCCTTAAAATACATGAACCGCAGGCTCTGTGCTCCTTTATCCTCAAAAAACTTATCCAGTATCCGGCATGCTTCCTGAAACCACTGGCTGCACTCTTCCGGCTCCATGCCTCTGCATGTCTCCTCGTACAGCTCCAGCAGCCTCAGCAAAAGCCAGTCCAGCCTCCCCCCGTCGGTCATGGTGTGGTCTTCTTTAAGGGGCAGATATCCCAGTCGGTCCAGCCGCTGGCTGATCAATTCCCTGCTTATGTAAGGCATTCCGAATATAAAAAGATGTCTCAGTATGGTCTTCCTGGGAATTTCACCCTCTAACCGGAGGCTCCGGCCTAATTCAGAGCCGTAATTGATGCTTGTAATATGACTGCTTACGGAAAAATCAATCTGCCGCTGATGAATGTTTACATATTTCATGGCATCTGTATAGTACAGATGGCGTATTCCGCTGTCCATGGAGTTTCTGGCAATCCTCATCTGGATTCTTCTTCCCGGGTGAATCTTTTTAATATACTCTATAACCAGCTCGGACATAAACTTTTTTCTCTGCTTCCACAGCTGTTCCTCTGTCTCCAGTGTAAATCTTTCTTTATCTCCCCCAAAGCTGTGGTCACTTTTGTCATAATATCCTTTTATGAGAAATTCTTCCTCCTGCCTGTCCATCCCCAGGGCTCTTCCCAGCATAACGCAGTCATACCTGTTCACAGGCACATGCTGGCCTGTCCTCCAGTAACGGATCTTCAAGGTATCCGATGGACGCGACGGCGCTGAAAAATACATTTTCCTATATAAAAGGCTGTCCGCCAACCTTTTCTCCATGATTCCAGTCTCATTCTGAAAACGTTTATAAATCTCCTGGAGCCATAGAACCTCCGGCCTCTTCTCCCTGCTTAAATCCATACATGCCTGAGCCATATTCACGATCTTATCTGCTTCGTTCAAAGTCCCATATTCCCCTTCTTAACAATGATAATGGATATCATAACATTAACAATTTATGAGTATAAACGCAAGCAGGTAAACTTTAACAAAAAAAGACCGCCGTGATCCGACAGTCTATTTCGGGTGCGTTATAGAGGCTCTCTCCCGGGAAGCCCCGCCTTTCTGGGATACTTCCCAGGTGTGTTCTTCTCTTTCCTGATCTTGATCAGGCTCCTGCGGATCTGGGACCCTGGAAGGCAAAACTCCCCGGAAGATTCCAGCTTTCCCCCCAACATCCGGAAGGCCTTTTCCCCATCCTCCAGCTCTTTTTCCACATCCCCTGATTTGTAGGCCACAAAATATCCGCCCTGCCTTACAAATGGCAGACAGTACTCAGCCAGGGTGGGCAAATTGGCCACAGCCCTTGAGACGCAGAGATCATATTGTTCACGAAAGGCCGCCTGCCTCCCGTAATCCTCCGCCCTCCCGTGGATGGCCTCCACACCTTCAAGCTTCAGCTGCCCTGCCGTCTCTTTAAGGAATTTGATCCGCTTATTCAGGGAATCCAGAAGAGTCACCTTTATGCCGGGAAAGGCGATCTTTAATGGGAGACCGGGAAAACCGGCTCCTGTCCCCAAATCTAAAAGCTTTGCCTCCCCCAATATGGCCGCGGGAACCGCCTTCACCAGAGTCAGGCTGTCCAGAAAATGTTTTGTCACCACCTCATCAAGCTCCGTGATCGCCGTCAGGTTCATCACCTTGTTCCACTGTGTCAAAAGCTCATAATACCGGTAAAACTGATCCATCTGAGCATCTGTCAGGCTAATGGACAGTTCCTCCAGCCCCTGTCTCATCTGTTCCGCGAATTGATCTGTCATAATTGATCTTTACTGTCCTTTCTGTGTATGTCTCATCTGCTCTAAGTGCACCAGCAGCATGGAGATATCTGCCGGCGATACTCCCGAGATCCTGGAAGCCTGGCCGATGGAGGCGGGCTTGTACAGATTCAGCTTCTGCACCGCCTCCTTCCTTAAGCTGTTTACCGTGCTGTAATCCAAATCCGGGCTCAGCTTTTTAGATTCCAGCTTCTTAAACTGGGCCACCTGCTGCTCCTGCCGGCGGATATAGCCCTGATATTTGATGTTGATGTTCACCTGCTCTGCCGTGTCGGCGGGAAGATCCGGCCTGTTTTCGTCGATCTCTCCCAGCATAAAATAATCAAGCTCCGGACGCCTTAAAAGTTCTGCCATGGTTGCCCCTGTCTTCAGCTCTGTGCTGCCGTGGACCTTAAGAAAATTCTGAACCTTCTCGCTGGCGCCCACATTGGTGCGTTCAAGCCTGTCTGCCTCAGCCTTGATGTCCTTCTCTTTTTTCAGGGTTTTCTCATACTCCTCACGGCTTACCAGGCCGATCTCCCAGCCAATGGCCCGAAGGCGCAGGTCCGCGTTGTCCTGGCGCAGGAGAAGGCGGTACTCTGCCCTGGAGGTCATCATCCGATAAGGTTCATGGTTCTCCTTTGTCACCAGATCATCGATGAGGACGCCTATATAAGCCTGGGAACGGTCTAATACATAGGGTTCTCTCCCCAGAATCTTCATGGCCGCGTTCACCCCGGCCATAAATCCCTGGACAGCCGCCTCCTCGTAGCCGGAGCTTCCGTTAAACTGGCCGCCGCTGAACAGGCCTTCTATGTTCTTAAACTCCAAAGTGGCCTTCAGCTGTCTGGAGTTGATGCAGTCATACTCAATGGCATAGGCATTTCGGACGATCTTCACATTCTCAAGCCCAGGCACGGTTTTGTACATGGCGTACTGCACATCCTCCGGGAGGGAGCTGGACATACCGGCCAGGTACATTTCATTGGTGTAGAGCCCCTCCGGCTCAATAAACACCTGATGCCTCTCCTTGTCGGGAAATTTCACCACCTTGTCCTCAATAGAAGGACAGTATCTTGGCCCTGTGCCCTCTATGGCCCCTGAAAACAGAGGGGAACGGTCCAAGTTGGCCCTTATGATCTCATGAGTTTTTTCGTTTGTGTAGGTGAGCCAGCATGACACCTGATCCTTCTGCACAGTCTTTGGATCCGTAGAAAAGGAAAACGGCACGACCCTTTTGTCCCCAAACTGCTCCTCCATCTTGGAAAAATCGATGCTCCGTCTGTCCACCCTGGCAGGGGTCCCTGTCTTAAATCGGAACATCTCCACTCCGTTAGCCTTTAAGGAGTCGGTGAGATGGGTTGCTGCCTGAAGACCGTTGGGGCCCGTGGCATTGCTCACATCCCCGTATATGCATCTGGCGTTTAAGTAAGTCCCTGTTGCCAGCACAACCGCCTTGGCATGATAGACTGCGCCGGAAAAGGTCTTAATGCCTGTGATCTTCCTTTTGTCCGGGATCTCTTCTGTGATTTTCTCTGTGAGGATCTCCGACACCTCTGCCTGGCGTATGGTCAGATGGTCCGTGTTCTCTAAGGTTCTTCTCATCTCTCTGGTGTAATCCTGCTTGTCCGCCTGGGCTCTCAGGGAATGCACCGCGGGACCCTTGGACTCGTTTAACATCTTGGACTGGATAAAGGTTTTATCAATATTCCTTCCCATCTCTCCCCCCAGGGCATCCAGTTCCCTCACCAGGTGCCCCTTGGAGCTTCCTCCTATATTGGGATTGCAGGGCATCAGGGCGATGCTGTCCACGCTCACCGTGAACAGGATGGTTTCCAGTCCCAGCCTGGCGCAGGCCAGAGCCGCCTCGCATCCTGCGTGCCCCGCTCCCACCACTGCCACATCATAATACTCTTCCAAATAAGGCATGACCCGTCTCTCCTCGATTTTCTT
>CAMTAF010000002.1 GCA_947066955.1 uncultured Hungatella sp. | reverse complement strand
TGAACATCTATGTGGTCCGCAGGGCCACCCAGGGGCTTGCCAACTATATCATCAAGCAGGGGGGAGCTTCCAAGGGCGTTGCCATTGCCTACGATTCCCGCCGCATGTCCCCGGAGTTTGCGGATGAGGCGGCCAGGACCCTGGCAGCCAACGGCATTATGGCTTACAAGTTTGAGTCTCTGCGCCCCACGCCGGAGCTGTCATTTGCGGTCCGCGAGCTGGGCTGCATCGCGGGCATCAACGTGACTGCCAGCCACAATCCGCCGGAGTACAACGGCTACAAGGTATACTGGGAGGATGGAGCCCAGTTCACTCCGCCTCACGACAAGGGTGTTACAGAGGAAGTGCTGGCCATAGAGGATCTTTCCTCTGTCAAGACCATGACCGCCTCCGACGCCAAGGCAGCAGGCCTCTACAAAGTCATCGGCGCTGAGATTGACGATAAATACATTGCCAATGTGAAGGCCCAGGTGGTGAATCAGGATGCGATCCGCAAGATGCAGGACAGCATCAAGATTGTATACACGCCTCTCCATGGAACCGGCAACATCCCGGTGAGAAGAGTGCTGAAGGAGATCGGATTTGAGCATGTGTACGTAGTTCCCCAGCAGGAGCTGCCGGATGGGGAGTTCCCCACAGTGAGCTATCCCAACCCCGAAGCCGCGGAGGCCTTTGCCCTGGGACTGGACATGGCAAAAGAGCTGGATGCTGACCTGGTTCTGGCAACAGACCCCGACGCGGACCGTCTGGGAGTTTATGTAAAAGACAGCAAGTCCGGCAAGTACATACCGCTGACCGGCAACATGTCCGGCTCCCTTCTGTGCGAGTATGTGCTGAGCCAGAAAGCGGCGAACAACGCGATTCCCGCTGACGGCGAGGTTGTAAAATCCATCGTTACCACCAACCTGGTGGATGCGGTTGCCGCCAACTATAACTGCAAGCTTGTAGAGTGCCTCACAGGCTTTAAGTGGATCGGACAGCAGGTCCTCAAGGAGGAGAACACCGGCGTGGGCCATTACATGTTCGGTCTGGAGGAGAGCTACGGCTGCCTCATCGGCACCTACGCCAGAGACAAGGATGCCGTATCCGCCAGCGTCGCCCTGTGCGAGGCCGCTGCTTACTACAAGACAAAGAACATGACCCTGTGGGATGCCATGGTGGCCATGTATGAGAAGTACGGCTACTATAAAGACGCCGTGAAATCCATCGGCTTAAGCGGAATCGAGGGGCTGGCCAAGATCCAGAACATCATGGATACTCTCAGGAGCAACACTCCCGCGGAGGTGGGCGGCTACAAGGTCGTTTCCGCGAGAGACTACAAGCTGGATACTGTCAAAGATATGGCTACAGGCGAGGTGAAGCCAACCGGTCTTCCCTCATCCAATGTTCTCTACTACGATATGAACGACGGAGCGTGGATGTGCGTGAGACCTTCCGGAACAGAGCCTAAGATCAAGTTCTACTACGGCGTAAAGGGAACCTCCTTGGAGGACGCTGACGCGAAATCCGCAGCCTTCGGCCAGGCGGTTCAGGCGATGATTGATCCGATGCTGTAAGGATGGGATCCAGAAAGGGGACATGCGTTTTTGCATGTCCCCTTTCTTATGCGCACGGGCCCCAAGAGGAAATTTGCCAGCAAAAGCTGGCTGGGGCCCTGCTTGATTTTATTTTATATCCAGCATATCCCGCAGCTCCTTCAGGGCTTCCCCGAATTTTTGCGAGGAGGCGGAAGGATTGCCCCTTAAGATCCCCTTTCTGTATGGGGACATGTGGGAAGACAGGTTCTTCCTGGCCGCCATGAGCGCCTGTCTGCGCTCTGCCAATGCCCGCATTTTCTCCGCCACGGCAGAGGGGAGCTCAGGGGTCTCCTGTGCCATGAGGGAGGCTGCCTCCTCCTTAAATTCCGCGGTGCGCAGGCGGGCTTCCTCTCTAAGTTCCGCGGCGCGCAGGCGAGTCTCCTCTTTGAGTTCCGCGGCGCGCAGGCGAGTCTCCTCTTTGAGTTCCGCGGCGCGCAGGCGAGTCTCTTCCTTGAGTTCCGCGGCTATGCCGGCGGCGTCATTTCTCCACTCAGTCACTCTGTGCCTGGCATCGGCGCGGATATCCTCTACCTTCTGAGAGGTCTCGGCCCGCAAAAGGGCCAGCTGGACCTGCATCTCCTCCAGCTCCGCCTTCATCTTT
Organism: uncultured Hungatella sp.; assembly: GCA_947066955.1. GTDB lineage: Bacteria > Bacillota > Clostridia > Lachnospirales > Lachnospiraceae > UBA3402. The sequence continues at coordinate 104,575 of CAMTAF010000002.1, read as the reverse complement.
GTCATGGCCTCCAGGGCTTTTCCCAGGGCCAGGGCTTCTCTGGTGGACTGAATGGTATCTGTCACAAAGAACACGCTGACCACTGCCAGAAGGGGAAGTTCCAGTGAGGGAGCCCCGGCCAGCACCACCCGGGCTATGGGCTGGTGGATGACCTCTGTCAGGAAAATGGTCAGGAATCCCCAGGCGATAGAGGAGCTGAGGCAGATATATCCGTTGATCTGAAAACGCTGATTGCTGTAATCCCAATATTTCATCTTAAACAGCCGCTCCATGGCCCATCCGGTGACGTATTCCAGGACCGTAGCGGCCACCACGCCGGAAAAATACACCAGGATCAGATTGTCCCTCACAGGCAGGGAGACCCACAGCATCATCACGGCCCCGGTGCCGTAGAGGGGCAGCATGGGAAGCCGGAGAAATCCCCGGTTGACAAAATGTCCGGTCTTTAAGGATACATAAGCAGACTCGAAAATCCACCCGAAAAAACAGTAGATATAGAAAAAAGAGAGCCAGTGATACCATTGGTATGTGTACATAAAAAACCTCCTAACCTTATTATAACCGGAAAACGACAGAGAAAAACAGCCCCGCTCTCACAGGACTGCTTTCTTAGGGAATGGTAGGTATAATTATAGGAAATTGTTTTAGGGGGGCCTGTCAGGGTTGCCCCTGACAGGTATGAGTATGAAAAAGCTTTGTGATTTCAAGTGGTTAACTTGAAACAAAGGCCCGTTACCCTTTCGGATAACGTACTTAGAGTATATAAGATAAATGTGACCAAAGTGTGTATGGAAAATAAAATAAGAATAAACAAAATAAAATAAAAAAAACTCTTTAAAAACCCAGGGAGATTGTATATAATAAAATGGATAATGTGGAATCATATGTATAAGAGGACCCTCTGCCATGTGTACAGAGGGGTCTTTTATCTCATTTCAGGATAAAGTCCCGGGAGCGGACAGGCTTGAACAAAGGCAAGGGAACAAAGGGGCCTTCGGTCGGAACCGAAGGGGTATATTTAAGGAAGAAAGACAGGAGGAAGCAGAGCATATGTTGATGTCCAATGATATTGGGATTGATCTGGGTACAGCCAGTATTCTTGTATATATAAAAGGAAAGGGCGTGGTGCTGAAGGAGCCCTCTGTGGTAGCCATTGACAGGGATTCCAACAGGATCATTACCTTCGGCGAGGAGGCCCGTCTGATGATCGGAAGGACTCCGGGCAACATTGTGGCCATCCGCCCCCTGAGGCAGGGGGTGATCTCCGACTACACGGTGACCGAGAAGATGCTCAAATATTTTATCAACAAGGCGGTGGGTAAGAAGGCTCTGAGAAAGCCCAGGATTGCCGTGTGCATCCCCAGCGGAGCCACGGAGGTAGAGAGAAAGGCTGTGGAGGATGCCACCTATCAGGCAGGAGCCAGGGATGTGTCCATTATCGAGGAGCCGGTGGCGGCGGCCATCGGCGCGGGGATCGACATCTCCAAGGCCTGCGGCAACATGATCGTGGATATCGGGGGAGGCACGGCGGATATCGCCGTGATCTCTCTGGGGGGCACCGTGGTGAGCACCTCCATCAAGGTCGCCGGGGATGACTTCGACGAGGCCCTGGTGCGGTATATGAGGAAGAAGCACAATCTTCTCATTGGAGAGAGAACCGCGGAGGAGATCAAGATCAACATCGGAGCCGCCTACAAGAGGCCGGAGGTGCTGACCATGGAGGTGAGGGGCCGGAACCTGGTGACCGGGCTTCCCAAGACCATCGTGGTCACCTCGGACGAGACCCTGGAGGCTCTCAGGGAGCCGGCCATGCAGATCGTAGATGCGGTCCACAATGTGCTGGAGAGGACTCCTCCGGAGCTGGCCGCGGATATTTTTGACAGGGGCATCGTCCTGACCGGCGGCGGCTCTCTGCTCAGCGGATTGGATTCCCTGATCGAGGAGAAGACCGGCATCAGCACCATGATCGCGGAAGACCCCCTCACCGCCGTGGCCATTGGTACGGGAAAATTTATTGAGTTCTCCCACAGCGGAGACGGGAAAAAAGACTTTTAGATACTCCAAAGACCAGAGGTGGTGTGATGGCGGCAGTGACCGGATTTGTTGAAAAAATCAAATATCGCAACGAGGACAACGGTTACACCGTCCTCACCGTGGCCTCTGAGGGGGAAGAGTACGTCCTGGTGGGGACCTTTCATTACATAAATGAAGGGGAGATGGTGGAGGCCTTCGGAACCATGACGGATCACCCGGTGTACGGGGAGCAGCTCCAGGTGGAGAGCTATGAGATCAAAGAGCCCCAGGATACCTTTGCCATGGAGAGGTATCTGGGCTCAGGAGCCATCAAGGGGGTGGGAGCCGCTCTCGCTGCCAGGATCGTCCGGCGGTTCAAGGCAGACACCTTCCGGATCATCGAGGAGGAGCCGGAGCGGCTTGCGGAGGTAAAGGGGGTCAGTGAAAAGCTGGCTATGTCTGTGGCCCAGCAGATGGAGGCGAAGAAGGACATGCGCCAGGCCATGATGTTCCTCCAGGACTACGGCATTTCCATGAACCTGGCAGTGAAGATCTACCAGGAGTACGGCTATCGCCTGTACGGAATCCTGAAGGAGAACCCCTACCGCCTGGCTGACGATATCCCCGGGGTGGGCTTTAAGATGGCCGACGATATTGCCCGGAAGGCGGGGATCCTGGCTGATTCCGACTATCGGATCAGGGCGGGGATCCTCTACACCCTCTTTCAGGCTGCCGCCCAGGGCCACACGTATCTGCCCAAGGCGGAGCTTCTCCGCCAGGCCTCGGACCTTCTGAAGGTGGAGGTGGATCTGGATCAGTATCTCATGGACATGCAGATGGAAAAGAAGCTGGTGGTGAAGGAAAAGAAAGGGGAAGCGGAGACGGATGCGGACCTTGGGCCCCGGGAAGAGGAGGCGGTGGTCTACGCTGCCACTTATTATTATATGGAGCTGAACACCGCCCGGATGCTCTGCGACCTGAATGTCCGGGGCAAAGTGCTTCAGGCGGACATTCAAAAACGCCTTGACCAGATCCGGCAGCCGGAAGATCCCAGACTGGATCCCCTCCAGGCCCGGGCAGTGGAGGAGGCGGTGAACAGCGGCCTTCTGATCATCACCGGCGGTCCGGGAACAGGAAAGACCACAACCATCAACACCATTATCCGGTATTTCGGATCCCAGGGGCTGGATATCCTTCTGGGGGCGCCTACGGGGAGGGCCGCCAAGCGGATGACCGAGGCCACGGGCTGTGAGGCCAGGACCATCCACCGGATGCTGGAGCTGGCGGGCGCCCCGGGGGATGACGGAAACGTGAATACCCGTTTCCAGAGAAACGAGGAGAACCCCCTTGAGGCGGATGTGATCATTATTGACGAGATGTCCATGGTGGATATTTACCTGATGCACTCCCTTCTCAAGGCAATCAGCGTGGGCACCAGACTGATTCTGGTGGGGGATGTGGATCAGCTCCCCTCCGTGGGGCCGGGTAACGTGCTCAAGGACATAATCCGCTCCCGCTGTTTTAATGTGGTGGAGCTGACCCACATTTTCCGCCAGGCCGCGGAGAGCGACATTATCGTCAATGCCCACAAGATCAACGGCGGCCAGCAGATCGATCTGGCAAAGAGAAGCAAGGATTTTCTCTTTATAAGAAGGGAGAATCCGGATGCCATCATAGCAGCCGCCATCACCCTCATGACCAAGAAGCTGCCGGCCTATGTAAATGCCAGGCCTCTGGATATCCAGATTATGACTCCCATGAGAAAGGGGGCCCTGGGGGTGGAGCGGTTAAATTCCATCCTCCAGTCGGTCTTAAATCCTCCGGATAAACAGAAGCCGGAAAAGGAGTCCGGAGGCACCGTGTTCCGGCTGGGAGATAAGGTGATGCAGATCAGGAATAACTACCAGCTGGCCTGGGAGATCCGGGGCCGGCACGGCATTTGCGGAGAGACGGGCACAGGGGTGTTCAACGGGGACATGGGCATCATCACGGAGATCAATCTTTTTGCAGAGACAGTAAAGGTGGAGTTTGAGGAGAGGGAGGACGAGAAGAAGGTGGCGGAGTACAGCTTTAAACAGCTGGAAGAGCTGGAGCTGGCGTACGCCATCACCATCCACAAATCCCAGGGAAGCGAGTACCCGGCGGCGATCATCCCTATCCACAGCGGCCCGCGGATGCTCATGAGCCGCAATCTGATCTACACCGCCGTCACCAGGGCAAAGGCCTGCGTGTGCCTGGTGGGCCTGCCGGAGATGTTCAGGCAGATGGTAGATAATCAGATGGAACAGAGAAGATATTCCGGTCTTAAGGACAGGATCCGCGAGCTGAAGGAACAGGGGTTATGAAAATATATGGTGAGACGGTTACAGAAAATAACAGGCAGGGCGGAGGACCTTTTCTTTCCCCGCCGCTGTCCGGTGTGCTTTGACATTGTAAAACCCTACGGGGAACTGATCTGTCCCGGGTGCGCGGGAAAGCTTTCTCCGGTAAAAGGCCCGGTGTGCAAAAAGTGCGGCAAATCCGTGGGGAGCGAGTCCGTGGAGTACTGCCTGGACTGTACAAGGCATCCCAGGTCATTTGAGTACAATCTGGCGGTGTTTCATTACAATGACTGCGCCAGCCGTTCTATGGCAGGGGTGAAGTACAAAAATAAGCGGGAGTTTTTGGATTTTTACGGGGAAGCCGCCTGGCTTCGGTTTGAGAGGCAGCTTCTGCACATGGCTCCCCAGGTCCTGGTGCCGGTGCCGGTGCATCCCAGCCGGAAGAGAGCAAGGGGCTTTAACCAGGCAGAGGTTCTGGCAGAGAGACTGGCTGCCCACATGGGCGTCCCCGTGTGTCCCGACGGGCTGGCGAGGGTGAAAAAGACCGCGCCCCAGAAGGAGCTGGACCCTTCCCAGAGGCTTAAAAATCTGCAGCAGGCATTTGCTCCGGGGAAATTGCCGTCAGGAGTGAAGACCGTGCTGCTGACAGACGATATCTACACCACAGGCAGTACTTTGGAGGCCTGCGCCCGGACTCTTAAGGCCATGGGCGCGGAAAAGGTCTGGGGCCTGACGATTTTTGTTGGGCAGGGGGCGTAAATTATGGAAAAACCCGTTGACGTTTCTGTTTACATGTGATATAGTTAACGGGCGAATGGAAGAACAGAGGTCTTTTTTTTATGCTCAAATTTTGTTCATGGATAAAGACCGCACAACAACGAAATTTGATAAGTGGAGGTGGAAGTCGTGCGCACAAGGATTACACTGGCATGTACAGAATGTAAACAACGCAATTACAACATGACGAAGGATAAGAAGACCCATCCTGACAGAATGGAAACCAAGAAGTACTGCAGATTCTGCAAGAGACATACTTTGCACAAAGAAACAAAGTAATCAGTAAAGGACGTGGATTATGGCAGAAACGGCAAGCAAGGAGAAAGCTCCAAAGGTAAAAAAGCCAAGCTTTTTCAAGGGGCTTAGACTTGAGTTCAACAAAATCATCTGGCCGGACAGGGAGACTGTGGGCAAGCAGACAGCTGCGGTGCTGGCATGCTCCGTTGCGCTGGGATTGATCATTGCGCTCCTGGATCTGATTATTAAATTTGGTCTGAGCTTCATTTTATAAGGGCAGGGTGAATCGTATGGCAGAGGCGAACTGGTATGTGGTCCATACCTATTCAGGCTATGAAAACAAGGTAAAGGTCGATATTGAGAAGACCATTGAGAACCGGAACCTGCAGGATCAGATTCTGGAGGTGTCGGTGCCCATGCAGTCTGTGGTGGAGATTAAAAACGGAGTCGAGAAGGCCGCGGACAAGAAGCTTCTCCCCGGCTATGTGCTCATCCACATGGTGATGAATGACGACACATGGTACGTGGTGCGCAACACCCGCGGCGTTACCGGATTTGTGGGTCCGGGTTCCAAGCCGGTCCCCCTGTCTGAAGAGGAGATGGCCAGCCTTGGCTTCAAGGCTCCCGATGTGGTCGTAGGATTTGAAGAGGGTGACGCGGTGGTAGTTACCGCGGGAGTATGGAAAGATACCGTAGGAGCCATTAAGTCGATCAACGAGGGCAAAAAGACCGTGACCATCAGCGTGGATCTGTTTGGCCGGGAGACACCCGTTGAACTTGCATTCAAAGAAGTGAAAAAAATGTAACTGAACGTAACAAGTGGGAGGGACATCCCCCGACATTACCACATTATTTAGGAGGTGCCTAATTATGGCAAAGAAAGTAACAGGTTATATTAAATTGCAGATTCCGGCAGGAAAGGCTACACCGGCTCCCCCGGTTGGTCCGGCTCTTGGACAGCACGGCGTGAACATTGTACAGTTCACAAAAGAGTTTAACGCGAGAACCGCTGACCAGGGCGACATGATCATTCCTGTTGTCATCACCGTATACGCAGACAGGAGCTTCAGTTTTATAACCAAGACTCCGCCGGCTGCTGTTCTGTTAAAGAAGGCATGCAAGATCAAATCCGGTTCCGCGGCTCCCAACAAGACAAAGGTGGCAAGCATTTCCAAGGCAGAGCTTCAGAAGATCGCAGAGCTGAAGATGCCGGATTTGAACGCCGCAAGCCTTGAGGCTGCCATGAGCATGATCGCGGGCACTGCCAGGAGCATGGGAATCACAGTTGAGGAATAGGGCGGACGTACCCTGACCGTGGGAGGGCAATCCCCGACAACACCACTAGGAGGTTATTAGAATGAAAAGAGGAAAAAAATACGTAGAGGCTGCTAAGTTAGTAGACCGTGCTACTCTTTATGACGCAGCAGATGCCATCGCGCTGGTGAAAAAGGCTGCTGCTGCAAAGTTTGATGAAACTGTTGAAGTCCATATCCGTACAGGCTGTGACGGACGTCATGCCGACCAGCAGATTCGCGGAGCCGTAGTCCTTCCTCACGGAACCGGCAAGACCGTCAGGATCCTGGTGTTTGCCAAGGGCGCCAAGGCGGACGAGGCGGAGGCGGCGGGAGCCGATTTCGTGGGAGCCGAGGAGCTGATCCCCAAGATCCAGAACGAAGGCTGGCTGGATTTCGACGTAGTAGTGGCTACCCCGGACATGATGGGCGTGGTAGGCCGTCTGGGCCGCGTGCTGGGACCCAAGGGCCTGATGCCCAACCCCAAGGCCGGCACCGTTACCATGGATGTGACCAAAGCCATCAACGATATCAAAGCAGGTAAGATTGAGTACAGACTTGACAAAACAAACATTATCCACGTGCCAGTAGGAAAAGTTTCCTTCACAGAGGAACAGTTGGCGGACAACTTCCAGACGCTTATGGATGCCATCATCAAGGCGAGACCGGCTACATTAAAGGGAACATTCTTAAAGAGTGTTACCATGACTTCCACCATGGGACCCGGCGTGAAGCTGAATGTAGTGAAACTGGTTGGTTAATCTGTTTCAGGACGGTTTTGTTTTGGGTTGACAATCCCTATATATTATGTTAGACTATGGAAGCACGTAAAAGTGCGTCCATGCCGCGGCTTTCGGGCAGGCGGCAAACAGTATTGAATGCCGAAGACAGCAGGCGCCCCAGGGCGTAAGGAGATTCCGCCTGCCGAGGACATGTACAGATTTCACGGATGTGATTTGTAGGTCTCTCTGTCTGCGGGCAGAGGGACTTTTTTGTGCACACGGGCCCCCATATTCGGACCTCAATACAGCCGATACAATAAACAAGGAGGTAAATCATTCATGGCAAAAGTTGAATTAAAGCAGCCTGTTGTTGCTGAGATTTCTGAACTTTTAGACGGTGCTCAGACAGCAGTGCTTGTTGACTACCGCGGCCTGACTGTAGAGCAGGACACCATCCTGCGCAAGCAGCTTAGAGAAGCCGGAGTCACCTACAAGGTGTATAAGAACACACTGATCCGCTTTGCCGCAAAGGGAACAGCCTTCGAAGCTTTGAACCCTGATCTGGAAGGCCCCACAGCCCTGGCTGTATCCAAGACAGATGCCACGGCGCCGGCAAGGATCATCGCAAACTTCGCAAAGACAGCTCCCGCGCTGGAGATCAAGGCCGGCGTAGTGGAGGATACCTACTACGACGCAAAGGGGATGCAGGTCATCGCCACCATCCCGTCAAGAGAAGAGCTGCTGGGCAAACTGCTGGGAAGCATCCAGTCTCCGATCACCAACCTGGCCCGCGTTCTGAATCAGATTGCAGAAGCAAAGGCATGATGTTGGCATGATTTTCTGGCATGATTTTCTTGACGAACACGACCAAAGGGAGATGTGAGTCATTAGAAAATCAGCCGTTCAGCGACCACAGGGAGCTGAACTTCCTCATGAAACGCAGAGGACGCAACACCACTCCCTCAGTTTTACGAGGCAAAAAACAAGTTTTTGAAAACCCAATAAATAAAAAATATATACGGAGGTATTTACCATGGCAAAGTTGACAACTGCAGAGTTTATCGAAGCGATCAAGGAATTATCTGTTTTGGAACTGAATGACTTAGTAAAGGCATGCGAGGAAGAGTTCGGCGTATCCGCGGCAGCGGGTGTAGTCGTGGCAGCCGCAGCAGCAGGTCCGGCAGAGGAAGAGAAGACCGAGTTTGACGTTGAGCTGACCGAGGTTGGCCCCAACAAGGTTAAGGTTATCAAGGTTGTCCGTGAAGCTACCGGCCTGGGCTTAAAGGAAGCAAAGGAAGTAGTAGACAGCGCTCCCAAGGCTGTAAAGACCGGCGTTTCCAAGGAAGAGGCAGAGGATCTGAAGACCAAGTTAGAGGCAGAAGGCGCAAAGGTTACCCTGAAATAATTATGAAAAACATGATTCCCCTCAGTCTGGCAGCAGGCTGAGGGGTTTTTATGCACAGGCCCGTGCAGCAGAAATTTGCCGCTAAAGCGGCGCACGGGCCGCGCGGCGAGTAGGGGGAAGACCTCCCCTACTCGATTGCACATGGGGCGGAAAGGAAATGTGGCCGCTTGCGCGGCCCTGTCCCGGCGCAAAAAAATAAAGCGGACAGACCTCGGGGGCCTGTCCGCTTAAAACTCTGCGGTGCTGATATTACTTAACCACGCAGACGTTCACTGCCTGCATGCCGCGGTTACCTTCTGCCATGTCGAAGGTAACCTTCTGTCCGTCTTCCAGAGTCTTATAGCCGTCAGCTACAATACCGGAAAAATGAACGAATACTTCTTCTCCTGTCTCGTCGTTGGTGATGAAACCGTAACCTTTAGTTGCATTAAACCACTTAACCGTACCCTTATTCATGATGGTACCTCCTTAAATTATTTGCATCTTTCATGAAAAAAATCACATATTCTTGTAAATCATCCGATGACAAATGACTTACAAAAATATGTGAATCAAGATATCATTCAAAATACATTATAAATATAGCATTTTCAGGGGAACATGTCAATAGTACAGTGGAAAAAATTTTTTGTAAGCGCTTTCAAAAAAAGACTTGCAATGTGTTTTGAAATGTTGTATAGTAGGTTCATGGGAAATGTAAGCACTTACAAAATATAATGATGGAGGTCGGCAGACGATGAGCAATGTAAAAGAAACAGTAATTCAGTTTGGCGAAGGCGGTTTTCTGAGAGGGTTTGTAGACTATTTCTTTCAGAAGCTGAGAGATCAGGGATTATTTGACGGTTCCGTTGTAGTTGTGCAGCCTATTGAGAGGGGCATGTGCGAGATGCTGGAGAAGCAGGGATGCGAGTACAACCTGTTCTTAAGAGGAATCGACAACGGCCAGGTTGTGGACGAGCATACCCATATCAGTGTGATTTCCAGATGTATCAATCCATATACAGACAGCGAGGCCTACATGGCTCTGGCAGAGAATCCGGACATGCGCTTTGTAGTGTCCAACACCACAGAGGCAGGGATCGAGTTTGTAGCTGACAATAAGTTCGAGGATGCGCCGGCAAAGAGTTTTCCGGGGAAACTTACCCAGCTTTTGTATAAGAGATATAAGCTGGGCCTGAAGGGCTTTATCATCTTATCCTGCGAGCTGATCGACCACAACGGCGAGGAGCTGGAGAAGTGCTGTCTTCAGTACGCTGACCTGTGGAATTTAGGCGAGGATTTCAAGACATGGTTAAAGTCCGAGAATGATTTCTGCTCCACTTTGGTAGACCGCATCGTCACCGGCTTCCCCAGAGACGAGCACGAGGCTCTGTGCAAGCGTATCGGTGAGACAGACAATATGATGGATACTGCGGAGATCTTCCACCTGTGGGTGATTCAGGGACATCATGAGGATGAACTGCCCCTGCAGAAGGCGGGCTTCAATGTAATCTGGACCGACAACGTAGACCCCTACAAGAAGAGAAAGGTAAGGATCTTGAACGGCGCTCACACCTCTATGGTTCTGGGAGCCCATTTGTACGGCCTGGAGACCGTGGGAGAGTGCTTAAAAGATGAGAAAGTATCCGCTCTCCTTAAGAAATGCATTTTTGATGAGATTATCCCCACCATCGGCGACAACGAGGACAACAGGAAGTTCGGCGCAGCGGTTTTGGAGCGCTTCTCCAATCCGTTTATCAAGCATCTGCTCCTGTCCATTGCTCTGAACTCCGTATCTAAGTTCAAGGCAAGAGTGCTTCCCACGATCCTGGAGTACAAGGAGGCCTTTGGAACCTATCCTCAGGGCCTGACCTTCTCCCTCGCGGCGCTGATCGCGTTTTATCGCACAGACGCTGCCAACGACGGGGAAGATATTATGAAATTCATGAAGGATGCCTCCGTGGCGGATATCCTGGCAAAGACCGAGTACTGGGGCCAGGATCTGACAGACATGCTTCCCGAAGTGTCCAGATGGTATGACATGATCCAGAAGGATGGCATGAGCAAAGCTTATGACGTGGTTCTTGGCAGATAATGCCAGAGCTCTCTCACAAGAATAGATAGTATTAAAACCCCACAGGGACGGCGAAGGTTTTGCGCTGATATGCGCAGGGCTTTCGCCGTTTCTGGTAAAAGGATTTTTTGCATGGCCCCATAGATTGACGCATAGGATGAAGAAACGGAGTCCGCAGGGCTGGATATGGGTAAAAAGGTCAGGAATAGCATCGCAGGTTTAGGAATATTGGCGTTCATATGGCTGTGGGGCGCTGGATGGGGAGGGCGGACCGGCGGCTTCCCGGCAAGGGAGGCAGGCGGGCAGGACAGGCAATGGGGGATATACGGCAGCCAGACAGAGGAGGAGCAGCCGCTGTCTCAGGCGCAGAGGGAGGAGAGGGAGAAAAAAGTGAAAGGCTATGTAGCTCTGACTTTCGACGACGGCCCTCATCCGGTGTACACCCCGCGGCTGTTAGAAGGCCTGGAGGAGCGAGGGGTGTGCGCCACATTTTTCCTCATCGGGCAAAATATCGACGGCAATGAGGACATTATTAAAAAGATGAAAGAAGACGGGCACCTTATCGGAAATCACAGCCAGAACCACATGCAGCTGACCAGGGAGCGGGCAGGGGAGGCCTGCGAGCAGATCAGCAGGACCAGTGAAAAAATCAGGCAGATCACGGGGGAGGCTCCGGAATATGTCCGTCCGCCTTACGGATCCTGGAGCGAGGAGCTGGAGTGTTTGGTGCCCATGAAAGTGGTGCTGTGGAATCTGGATACCCTGGACTGGAAGACCCAGGACAAAGACGAGATCGTCCGGACCGTTATGGGCCATGTGGAGGATGGCAGCGTGATCCTGCTTCACGATGTCTACGACACGTCGGTGGAGGCGGCTCTGGAAATTGTTGACAGACTTTTAGCAGAGGGCTATAATTTTGTTACGGTAGATGAGATGATTATTGATTAAGGCAGCGCAGGCTGCGGATTCAGGAGACACGATGGATTTATTTGATTATATGAGAACCAACACTATGGAGAGAGAATCCCCGCTGGCCTCCAGGCTCAGGCCATCCACTCTTGACCAGGTGGTGGGGCAGAAGCACATTATCGGCAAAGACAAACTGCTGTACCGGGCCATTGCGGCGGATAAACTGGGGTCTGTCATTTTCTACGGCCCCCCGGGCACGGGAAAGACGACTCTGGCCAGGGTTATCGCCAACACCACCAAGGCGGATTTCCGGCAGATTAACGCCACAGTGGCAGGGAAGAAGGATATGGAAGAGGTGGTCAAGGGCGCCAAGGACGCTCTGGGGATGTACGGGCGAAAGACCATCCTGTTTGTGGATGAGATTCACCGCTTTAACAAGAGCCAGCAGGATTACCTGCTGCCTTTTGTGGAGGACGGGACATTGATCCTCATCGGGGCCACTACGGAGAACCCCTATTTTGAAGTCAACGGGGCGCTTCTCTCCAGAAGCCGCATCTTTGAGCTGAAAGCTCTGGAGAAGGAGGATATCAAGGAGCTTCTGCACAGAGCCGTGTATGATACGGAGAAGGGCATGGGAAGCTACAACGCCGAGATTGACGATGATGCCGCGGATTTTCTGGCAGACGTGGCAAACGGAGATGCCAGGGCTGCCTTAAACGCAGTGGAGCTGGGGATTCTCACCACAGAGAGAGGTCCCGACGGGAAGATCCGGATTGATCTGGCCACGGCCCAGGAGTGTATCCAGAAGCGGGCGGTGCGCTACGACAAGGACGGGGACAACCACTACGATACCATCTCCGCCTTCATCAAGAGCATGAGGGGCTCGGACCCGGATGCCGCGGTGTACTATCTGGCAAGGATGCTCTACGCCGGGGAGGATATTAAGTTCATCGCCAGGAGGATCATGATCCATGCGGCGGAGGATGTGGGGATGGCGGATCCCCAGGCCCTGGTGGTGGCGGCGGGAGCGGCCCAGGCCGTGGAGAGAGTGGGCATGCCTGAGGCCCAGATCATTTTAGCCCAGGCAGCCATCTATGTAGCCACGGCGCCTAAGAGCAATTCCGTGGTCAGGGCCATCGGGGAGGCCATGGAGGCAGTCCGCAGCCAGAGGACGGCCCCGGTCCCCGTCCATCTCCAGGACAAGCACTACAAAGGGGCAGAGAAGCTGGGGCACGGGGCAGGCTACCAGTATCCCCACGACTACCCCAACCACTATGTCAGGCAGCAATACCTGCCGGATGGCATGGAAGGAACGGAATTTTATCACATGTCCCATCAGGGCTATGAAAAGAAAATTCAGGATTTTATGACTTTTCTGAAAAAATAGCTTTTCTTTTTGGGAAAGATAGACTATAATAGATACAATGATACAGGCGGCTGTAAGAAGCCGCCGGATCTTAAGTTCAAGAACATTTCGTTTATTCCTGACTCAAAGGAACAATCCCTGAGCGAGAACAGAATAAGGATGTTGATTAAAATTAAATAAGGAGAGAAAAATATGCGTGAAAAATTACAGACACTGTCGCTGACAGAACTGAAAGAGCTGGCCAAAGCCCAGGGGATCAGAGGAATCAGCAGTATGAAAAAGAGTGACCTGATTGATCTGCTCTGTGAGAAAGATAAGGAGGCAGAGGATTCCAAAAAGGCGGTTTCCCAGCGTCAGGAACCGTCAGGACAGGGTCGCAGGAATTCCGGTTCAAACCAGTCCCAGAATTCCGGTCAGAACCAGCCCCAAAATCAGGAGTCAGGCTCCTCTCAGGGCGCCGGACAGAACCAGCCGCAGAATCCCAGGGAGAGGGGCGCAGGCCAGAGAACCTATCAGGCAGCTCCCACGGCGGACGGCCCCCAGGATATGCCGGAGCTGGACAGCGGCATTGAGGCCAACGGGATCCTTGAGGTCATGCCCGATGGATTCGGATTTATCCGGTGCGAGAACTTCCTGCCGGGAGAGAACGATGTCTACGTGGCCCCCTCTCAGATCCGCCGTTTCAACATGAAGACCGGAGATATCATAAGAGGGAACCGGAGGATCAAGGCAGCTACAGAGAAGTTTGCCGCCCTTTTGTATGTGACCAGCATCAACGGCTATCCGCCCTCCGTCATAGAGCGGCGCCCTAATTTTGAGGATCTGACCCCTATTTTTCCCAATGAAAGGCTCCACATGGAGACCAGAGGGAGGGTCAACAGCACGGCTATGAGGGTCTTAGATCTTCTGTCCCCCATCGGCAAGGGGCAGAGAGGCATGATTGTGTCCCCGCCAAAGGCAGGAAAAACTACCCTGTTAAAACAGGTAGCCCAGGCAATCACCACCAACAACCCGGATATGCACCTGATCATCCTGCTGATTGACGAGCGCCCTGAGGAGGTTACGGATATCAAGGAGTCGGTGACAGGGAAGAACGTGGAGGTGATCTATTCCACCTTTGATGAACTCGCGGAGCGGCATAAGAGGGTCTCTGAGATGGTGATCGAGAGGGCAAAGCGGCTGGTAGAGCATGGACGGGATGTGGTCATCCTTTTAGACAGCATCACCCGCCTGGCAAGAGCCTACAACCTGGTAGTGCCTCCCAGCGGACGCACCCTTTCCGGAGGTCTGGATCCGGCGGCCCTTCACATGCCAAAGAGATTTTTCGGCGCGGCCAGGAACATGAGAGAAGGCGGAAGCCTGACCATATTGGCCACAGCCCTTGTGGACACGGGAAGCCGCATGGACGACGTGATCTACGAGGAATTCAAGGGAACAGGCAACATGGAGCTGGTGCTGGACAGAAAGCTGTCGGAAAAGAGGATCTTCCCGGCCATCGACATCTTAAAATCAGGCACCAGAAACGATCAGCTGCTTTTGAACGCAGAGGAGAAGGATTGCGTGGATATGGTGCGCAAGGCCACCAACAGCTTAAAGCCGGAGGAATCGGTGGAGAGGATCTTAGACCTGTTCGCAAAAACCAGAACCAACCGGGAATTTATCGACAATGCCAAGAAGATCCGCTTTTTCTGATATTTCCCAAAACCCGGGGAAATTGGGGCTTGCATAAAGAACTATTCTGTGATATACTAAACAAGCTGTTTAACGACAAAGTGTGGCGCTGAGCTGCCACAGTATATATGATATAACAGAATAAAAGGATTTGAGAGGTGAGAAGCATGAGAGAAGGTATCCATCCAGAATACTATCAGGCAACCGTTACCTGCAACTGCGGCAATCAGTTTGTGACCGGTTCCACAAAGAAGGAGATTCACGTTGAGGTTTGCTCCAAGTGCCATTCCTTCTATACCGGCCAGCAGAAGAATGTTGCTGCCCGCGGACGTATCGATAAGTTTAATCGCAAGTACGGTGTTAATGCCGGCAAATAACCAGAGTATGAGTAAAAGACAGGTTGAGATCTAAGTGGCGACACTTATGCTCAACCTCTTTTTATACACACGGGGCGAAAGGGAAATGTGGCCGCTTGCGCGGTCCCGCCCCGGCGCGGCGAGTAGGGGGAAAGGACGCCCCTACTCGATTACACACGGCCCCGAGAGGAGTTTTGCCAGCAAAAGCTGGCCGGGGTCCGGCACCACACAAAAAAGAGGGACTATGAAATATTCGGGAATCGGCGGCCAGGCCGTCATTGAAGGCATTATGATGAAAAATAAACAGGAGTATGCCACTGCGGTCCGCAAGCCTGACGGAGAGATCGAGGTAAAGAAGGACACGTATGTGAGCCTGACGGAGAAAGTGAAGCTTTTCTCCCTTCCTTTTATAAGGGGCGTGTTCAGTTTCGCGGACTCCATGATCCTTGGGATGAGGACACTGACCTTTTCCGCCAGCTTTTTTGAGGATGACGAGGAAGAGGAGGAGCCGGGCAGGATTGAGAAATGGCTGGATGACAAGTTTGGGGAAAAGCTTGAGAAGGTGCTGATGCCGGTTGTCATGGCATTTTCCGTGGTGGCGGCTGTGGTCATCTTCATGATTCTCCCTCTGGGGATCAGCAGCCTCATCCGTCCCCTGGTAGGTTCTGACACAATGATGGCGTTTTTGGAAGGACTGATCCGCCTGGGGATTTTTATCGCCTACATCAAGGTGATCTCAAACATGGAGGATATCCGCCGCACGTTTATGTACCACGGGGCGGAGCACAAGTGTATCAACTGCATTGAACACGGCTTAGAACTGAACGTGGACAATGTCCGGGCCAGCTCCAAGCAGCATAAGCGCTGCGGAACCAGCTTTCTGATTATCGTCATGATGATCAGCATCGTATTTTTTATGGTAGTCAGGGTGGACGGCTTTCTCCTGAAGATGCTCAGCCGCATCCTGCTGATCCCGGTGATCGCCGGGGTGTCCTATGAGTTTTTGCGGCTTGCGGGACGAAACGATTCAAAGATTGTGAATTTCCTCAGCAAACCAGGCATGTGGATGCAGAACATGACAACAAAGGAACCAGATGACAGTATGATCGAGGTAGCCATCGCGGCGGTGGAAGCCGTGTTTGACTGGAGGGCCTACCTGGCAGAGAATTTTCCCCATCAGGATGTTTCCGGGAACCGTTAAAGGAGCTGTTTGCCATGACATTACATCAGCTGCTCAATGAAGGAATAAGAAAGCTGGAGAGAGCCGGAGACAGTGAGGCTGCTCTGGATGCCCGCCGGCTTCTACTGGCGGCGTTCCGGCTGGACACGGTGCATTTTCTCATGAACCGCATGGAAAACCTTGAGGAGACCAGGGCCGTGGAGGAGGCAGCGGCAGATTACCGGCAGATGATTCATAGGCGCTGCCGCAGGATTCCACTGCAGCACATCCTGGGAACTCAGGATTTTATGGGATTTACCTTTGAAGTAGACAGCCGTGTGCTCATCCCCAGGCAGGACACGGAGACGCTGGTGGAGACTGTGCTCCAGGAGCAGAAGGATCCCAGGAAGAGGGTCCTGGATCTGTGCACCGGTTCCGGGTGCATCGCCATCAGCTTAAAAGCAATAGGAGGCTATGCCCATGTGACTGCCACGGACTTGTCGGGGGAGGCTCTGGCGGTGGCCGCTGCCAACGGGGAGCGGATCCTGGGGGCTGGCTGCGATATACAGTGGAGGCAGGGAGATTTATTTGAGGCCCTGTCCCCGCAGGGGAGGAGCATTGTCTCCCGGGAGAGGTCCCAGGGTGATTTGAGCCGGACAGAGACAGGCTTCGACATTATGGTATCCAATCCGCCCTATATTCCCACAGAGATTATCCGGGGCCTTGAGCCGGAGGTGCGGGACCATGAGCCTTTTATGGCTCTGGACGGGGACCGGGATGGCCTGAGGTTTTACAGAAGCATTGCCAAAGAAGCGGGAAAATGGCTGAGGCCTGGGGGGAGCATCTACCTGGAGATCGGCCACGACCAGGCCGGGGCGGTAAAGGATCTTCTGGGGAAGGCGGGATTTGACAATATAAAAGTGATAAAGGATGCCCCGGGGAAGGACCGGGTGGTCCGGGCAGACGCAAAAGGACCATTACACTATAATAACGAATTAGGAGGCTGTCATGTTTGACCGTTTGGATGATATACTGATCCACTATGAGGAGCTGATGCAGGAGCTGAACAGCCCTTCCATAGCTGAGGATCAGAACCGTTTTCGCAAGATCATGAAAGAGCAGGCTGATCTGTCCCCGGTGGTGGAGGCCTACAAACAGTACAAAAAGGCAAAGCAGGATATCGAGGACAGCGTGGCTCTTTTGGAGGAAGAAAATGACGAGGAGATGAGGGAGCTGGCCAAGGAGGAACTGTCCGATGCCAGGAAGCGGGCAGAGGAGCTGGAACAGGAGTTAAAGATCCTTCTCCTTCCCAAAGATCCTAATGATGACAAGAACATTATCCTGGAAATCCGCGCCGGCGCGGGAGGAGACGAGGCGGCGCTGTTCGCCGCGGAGCTGTACCGAATGTACGTGAATTACGCTGAGAGCCAGCGGTGGAAAGTGGAGATTGTAAGCGTCAATGAAAACGGGATCGGCGGATTTAAAGAAGTGATCGCCATGATCACGGGCAAAGGCGCGTATTCC
Organism: uncultured Hungatella sp.; assembly: GCA_947066955.1. GTDB lineage: Bacteria > Bacillota > Clostridia > Lachnospirales > Lachnospiraceae > UBA3402. Next base: position 86,770 of record CAMTAF010000002.1, on the reverse strand, counting down.
AAGCTGAAGTACGAGAGCGGTGTCCACAGGGTGCAGAGGGTGCCTGAGACAGAGAGCGGGGGCCGCATTCACACTTCCACCGCCACGGTGGCTGTGATGCCCGAGGCGGAGGAAGTGGATGTGCAGATCGACATGAAAGACTGCCGCATCGACGTGATGCGCGCCTCCGGAAACGGCGGACAGTGCGTCAACACCACGGACTCTGCGGTGCGTCTGACCCACATCCCCACAGGCATCGTGATCTACAGCCAGACGGAGAAATCCCAGCTCCAGAACAAGGAGAAGGCCTTCCGGCTGCTCCGCTCCAAGCTGTACGACATGGAGCTGGAGAAGCGCCAGAACTCCGAGGCAGAGGAGAGAAGGAGCCAGATCGGCACAGGGGACAGGTCCGAGAAGATCCGCACCTACAATTTCCCCCAGGGGCGGGTGACAGAGCATCGGATCAAGCTGACCCTCTACAAGATCGATTCCATCATGAACGGGGATATCCAGGAGATTATCGACAGCCTGATCGCGGCCAGCCAGGCGGCCAGGCTGGCAAAGATGAACGAGAACCCGTAATTTTTAGAGAATCCGGATTTTTGCTTTCATGAAAGCAGAGGACCAGACTTGCCCTCAGCAAAAGAGGTGGAAAATGAAAGAAAAACACACACGGAAACGGAATGTCTTTCATAAGATAATACTGGCGGTTCTCATAAGCCTCTCCCTTGTCAGCGGCGTCTGGGTCATCGCGGAGATGGCGGAGAACTATAAGGCCCAGCAGGAGTACGAAAGCCTGGCCCAGTTAGTGAGGCAGACGGAGCCAGAGCCTTTCTCGGACCCGGAGACTGAGGAGGAGACCAAAAAGGACACCCAGCCGGAGACTCAGCGGGAGACCCAGCCGCCCTACGTATCCCCCATTGATTTTGAGGAGCTGGCCAGGATCAACCCTGACGTGGTGGGCTGGATCCGGATACCGGGCACCAACATCGACTACCCCATTGTCCAGGGGGAGACTAATGACACCTACCTCCACAGAAGCTTTGAGGGGGAGGAGACCGCCGCTGGAAGTATTTTCCTGGATTTCGCCAGCCAGAGGGATCTGAGGGGCTACAACAACATTTTCTACGGACACCACATGAGAAACGGTTCCATGTTCAGGGACATCGTGTACTACAAGGAAGAGGAGTATTTTAAGGAGCATCAGTATTTTGAGCTCTATACCCCCAAGGAGACCATCCACCTGAAAGCGGTCTCCTGCTATTACATAAAAAATGACCCAACGGTCAGGCGGACCCGGTTTAAGTCCAGGGAAGCATTCCAGGAGTTTGTCCGAAAGATGATAGAGCCATGCAGCTACGGGGAGATCCCGGAGAAACCGGTGAAGAATCTCTACACCTTTGTGACGTGCAGCTACGAGGTGGACGACGGGAGGACGGTGCTCTTTGCAGTGGAGGCGGACCCGGATTCCCGGGAGACGGAGCCGTCTTCGCCGGAACAGGAATCATCAAGCCCGGAGGCTGAGGAAAAGAATTCCGCATCTGGCTGAGGCGGCAGATGGGAAATTGCAAACAGACGAAAAGTGTGCTATGATACTACACAAGATTTCAAGTAAACCCCCATGCCCCGCTTAGGGCATCACCATGAATGAAAGGGGGGTTACTATGCCCTCCGGGGGATGTGCAGAAAACGGGAGTGGAAGATGCCGCTTCGCGGCCCCGTTTTCGCACAGCTCAGCGCAGGGGCGCTGAGCTTTTAAAGTAAAATAGAAGACAGGGAGGATTTGATCACATGGGAAAGTATTTTGGAACAGACGGCTTCCGGGGAGAAGCCAATGTGGATCTGACAGTGGAACACGCGTATAAGGTAGGACGTTTCCTGGGCTGGTATTACGGTCAGGCGGAGCCGGACACCAGGTGCAGGGTGGTGATCGGCAAGGATACCAGGAGAAGCAGCTACATGTTTGAGTACTCACTGGTGGCCGGGCTGACCGCCTCAGGGGCTGATGTGTATCTTCTCCATGTGACCACAACCCCCAGCGTGTCCTATGTGGTCCGCACGGAAGGGTTTAACTGCGGCATCATGATTTCTGCCAGCCACAATCCATATTATGACAACGGCATCAAGGTGATCAATGAGAAGGGGGAGAAGCTGGAAGAGTCGGTGATCGAGAAGATTGAGAAGTATCTGGACGGAGAGATGGGGGAGATCCCCCTGGCGCGCAAAGACAATATTGGCCGCACTACTGATTTCACCGCGGGAAGGAACCGCTACATCGGTTATCTGATCTCCATCGCCACCCGCTCCTTCAAGAATATGAAGGTGGGCCTTGACTGCGCCAACGGCAGCGCCTCCTCCATTGCCAAGAATGTGTTTGATGCTTTAGGAGCAGAGACCTTTGTGATCAACAACGGGCCGGATGGTCTGAACATCAACACCGACTGCGGTTCCACCCACATCCATGTGCTCCAGGAGCATGTGAGGAAAAACCATCTGGATGTAGGATTTGCCTATGACGGCGACGCGGACCGGTGCATTGCCGTGGACAGCAGGGGAGAAGTGGTGGATGGAGACAAGATCATGTACATCTGCGGAAAATACATGAAAGAGCAGGGAACTCTGGTGAACAACACGGTGGTTACCACTGTCATGTCCAACTTCGGCCTGTACAAAGCCCTTGACAGAGAGGGAATCTCCTATGAGAAGACGGCAGTAGGAGACAAATATGTGTACGAAAACATGTCCACATACGGACACTGCCTTGGCGGGGAGCAGTCGGGCCACATTATTTTCAGCAAGAACGCTACCACAGGGGACGGGATCCTCACCTCCTTAAAAGTTATGGAAGTGATTCTGGAGAAGAAACAGACCCTGGAAAAATTGGCATCTGAGGTGGAGATCTATCCCCAGGTTTTGAAAAATGTAAAAGTGAAAGATAAGCTGGCAGCCCAGGAAGACCCGGCGGTAAAGGCCGAGGTGGAGAAAGTCACCGAGAGCCTGGGAGGAGGCGGAAGGATCCTTCTGCGCCAGTCCGGGACAGAGCCGGTGGTGAGAGTCATGGTGGAGGCCGGCACTCAGGAGATCTGCGAAAAGTACGTGGATCAGGTTATAGAGGTTATGAAGGCTCAGGGCCATCTTTTATAAAGGAGGAAGGCAAAAAATTATGCTTGAACAACGTGTATTAGATTATATCAACGCTCATGCCCAGGAGGCCAGGGAACTTCTCATCACCCTGGCCCAGATTCCTTCCCCCTCCAACCACGAGGAGAAGAGAGCGGAATTCTGCAGGAAATGGCTGGAGGATCAGGGAGCCAGTGGGGTGTTTGTGGATGAGGCGTTAAATGTGGTGTATCCCATAGGCGTGACAGAGGACAACCCGGTTGTGGTGTTTATGGCCCACACTGACGTGGTATTTCCCGACACGGATCCCCTGCCTTTAAAGATCGAGGACGGGAAGATCTGCTGCCCCGGCGTAGGTGACGACACGGCCAATCTGGTGTGCCTGATGATGATCGCCAAGTACCTGACAGAGACAGGAGGGGCAGACAAGCTTAAAGAGGCTGCGGCGGCGGGGACAAGCCCCCATGGACTGGTGCTGGTGTGCAACTCCGGGGAGGAGGGTTTGGGCAATCTGAAAGGATCCAGAAAGATCTGCGAGACTTACGGAAAACGAATTCAGGAATTTTACAGTTTTGACGGCAGTTTGTCCGCCATGGCCACCAGAGCCGTGGGCTCCAAGCGCTTCAAGATCTCTGTCCGCACAGTGGGAGGCCACTCCTACGGTTCCTTCGGCAATCCCAATGCCATTGCCCAGCTGTCGGAGCTGATTCACGACCTTTACAAGATTCAGGTCCCTTCAGAGGGAAAGACCACCTACAATGTAGGCATGATCTCCGGCGGCACTTCCGTGAACACCATTGCCCAGTATGCTCAGATGCTCTATGAATTCCGCTCTGACAGCAGGGAAGGGCTTGACTATATGGAGCAGCAGTTTGACAGCATCATCGCTGAGAAGAGGCAGCAGGGCATGGATATCCAGATCGAGGTCGTGGGCCTCCGCCCCTGCGAGGGCGACGTGGATCTCACGGTGAAGGAAAAGATGATCCGCCTGGCCTCGGACACCATCCTGGAGTATACCGGGAAAGCGCCTGATCAGTGCCCCGGTTCTACAGACTGCAATATTCCCCTGTCCTTAGGAATTCCAAGCCTGTGCCTGGGAACCTACGAGGGCAGCGGAGCCCATACCAGGGAGGAATACGTGGTTATAGATTCTCTGATGCCGGGCTATGAGGTGGGGTTCCAGATGGTACTCAGCTACGTCTAACACTTTATTATAATAGGAAGTGCGCTGAGGCGCACGCAGGTCAGCACCCTGGCGGGTGGTGACATTGTATAATAGGAAGTGCGCTGAGGCGCACGCAGGTCAGCACCCTAGTGGGTGGTGACATTATATACTAGGAGGAGACATACATGTTGAATTATCAGAGATATAAGAGGGTCCCTGTGGTAGATTTTCCTGAGAGAAGTTGGGCTTCCAAACAGATCCAGAAGGCGCCGGTGTGGTGCAGCGTGGACCTTCGCGACGGGAATCAGGCTCTGGTGGAGCCTATGGTGGTAGAGGAGAAGATGGAATTCTTCAAAATGCTGGTAGATCTGGGCTTTAAGGAGATCGAGGTGGGATTTCCGGCAGCCTCCCAGATCGAATATGACTTTCTGCGCCAGCTGGTGGAGCGCCATATGATTCCGGACGACGTGTGGGTTCAGGTTCTCATCCAGTGCAGGGAGCATCTGATCAAGAGAACTTTCGAAGCCATCAAGGGCATTAAGAATGTGGTGGTGCATATTTACAATTCCACCTCCACCCTTCAGAGGGATGTGGTGTTCCACAAGAACAAGGAGGAGATCACCCAGATCGCTGTTGACGGGACCAATCTGGTGAAGAAATACGCCAAGGGTTTTGACGGGAATCTGATCCTGGAGTATTCTCCGGAGAGCTTTACCGGGACAGAGCTGGACTATGCCCTGGAGATCTGCACGGCCGTCCAGGAGACCTGGGGAGCCACTGCCGAAAAACCCATTATCATTAATCTTCCCTCCACAGTGGAGATGACCACTCCCAATGTGTACGCGGACCAGATCGAGTGGATGAACACCCATTTTAAAAACAGGGACAGCATCATCTTAAGCGTTCACCCTCACAATGACAGAGGAACCGGCGTGGCGGCCACGGAGCTTGCCCTTCTGGCAGGCGCCCAGAGAGTGGAGGGAACCTTGTTCGGCAACGGGGAGCGGACAGGCAATGTGGATATCCTGACCCTGGCTTACAACATGTTCTCCCAGGGGATTGACCCGCAGCTGAACATCGAGAACATCCGCTCCATCGCGGAAGTGTACGAGCGCTGCACCAAGATGGCCATCCCGGAGCGCCATCCTTACGCGGGAAAGCTGGTATTCACCGCGTTTTCCGGCTCCCATCAGGATGCCATCAACAAGGGCATGGCTGCGCTGAAGGAGAGGCAGAGCCAGTACTGGGAGGTTCCCTACCTTCCCATTGATCCTGCGGATATCGGAAGGCAGTATGAGCCGGTTGTCCGAATCAACAGCCAGTCGGGCAAGGGCGGCGTGGCCTTTGTCATGGACACATTCTTCGGCTTCAAGCTTCCCAAGGGCATGCACAAGGAGTTTGCCGATGTGATCCAGGCCATCTCCGAGAAGCAGGGAGAGGTGGCTCCGGAACAGATCATGGAGGAGTTCAGGCGCAACTACACGGAGCGCAAGGAGCCCATCCATTTCCGCAGATGCCAGATCACGGACACAGAGAACGAGGATGGCGATTTCGCTACCCTGGTAAAGGTTACTTACAGCAACCATGGCCTTGAGAGAATATTTGAGGGAGTGGGCAACGGCCCCATCGACGCCATCCAGAAAGGCCTTGAGAAAGAGCTTGACATTGAGATCCGGGTGCTGGATTACAGCGAGCATGCCTTGACATCAGGCTCCGGGGCTCAGGCCGCCTCCTACATTCATCTGATGGATGTGAGAAGCGGAAAAGTGACCTACGGCGTGGGGATCAGCTCCAACATCACCAGGGCATCCTTCAGAGGAATATTCAGCGCAGTGAACCGGCTGTTTTATTGAGCAGGGTAACCGTGTGTATAAAAGAAACAGGCAGGCGCGTGTGAAAACGCGTCTGCCTGTTTTTTTACATTAACGATAAGTTCCAGGCCCCCCCGTAAGCCCCTCCACAAGGCCACCGCCGGAGGAACCGCCTGGAGAAGACGACGACCCAGGTGTGGGATCCGGCGCCTGAGAAGACCCGGAAGGCGATTGAGTTCCTCCCGGTGTCTGGGAGGCCCCCCCCGGCGTCTGGGAAGTTCCTCCAGGTGCCTGAGAAGAGGTTCCGGAACTGTTTCCCGAAGATCCCGGAGCTCCGGTGGAAGCAGAGCCGGAAGGATCCGTGGGACCGCCTGAGGAGGCGGTGGTATTGCCGTTGCCGGCGGAGGAGCTTCCCCCCTGAATGTAGGCGCCGTTGGCCCCGAAGGTGTAGGAAACTCCGTTGATGGTCAAGGTAGTGCTGACGGCCATCTTTCCGCTGGAGGGATCCAGGTAATAATAATTGCCGTTTAAGGTCACCCACCCGGTCTGCATGTGGCCGGAACCATTGAAATAGTAGGTGCTTCCGTCGATCTGCTTCCAGTCTGTAGTCATGGCGCCGTTAGAGGGATCCATATAATACCGGTTGGTGCTGTCGCTGAGCCACCCGGTCAGCATCTTGCCGTCGCTGCCAAGATAGTAGTAAGTGTTGTTCAGCTTCAGCCAGCCCGTAGACATCTTGGCATCGGAACCGAAATGGTACCAGTAATCACCGATCTGCTTCCAGCCCATAACAACCTTGCCGTTGGTCTCAAAATAGTACCAGGTATCGTCCATAGGCCGCCAGCCCACAGCCATGGAGCCGTCTGCTTTCAGATAATAATAGTCGCTGCCGATCTTCAGCCATCCGGTGACCATAGTTCCGTCATCCAAAAGATAATAGAATTTTCCGTTGTCCGTGATCCAGGTGTTGGAAACCATCAGTCCATTGGATTTGAAATAATACCATTTATTATTGATCTGTTTCCACCCTACCGTCATCTTGCCGGTGGTCAGGTCCAGATAGTAATACCCGTCGGTAGTTCGGATCCAACCCTTGTACAGAGAACCGTTATCGTCGTAATATACCCATGTATCGTCAGCTTTGCTCCAGCCGGCAGCCAGAGCCTCCGATGAAGGGGCCAGAGTTAAAAGTCCCAATATTCCCGCTGCCGCCACGGCGCGGATCTGTTTTTGCCGTATCAAGGTTTAAAGTCCCCCTTATCTGTATAGTATACCCAAGGGCATACCGTAACTCATGCTCCTGCGGAGCCGGGGCGCTTCGCGCCATAAAGTATGCCTTCTTTACAGTATAGCACATCTGTTCCTCAAGGGGTAGAGAAAAATGGAAATATTTTTTTAACTTTCTGATAGTACCGCTTGGCGTAGCGGTACATGATAAGGGTGTATTCGCCAAATTCCTCGCCCAGCGCGCTTTTGTACACAGCCCAGAGTGCCCAGAGAAAACCTCCCAGGGCCATGTAGGAGTAGATGACCGCCAGCTCCTGATCCTCGGGGGCGCGGCCAAGGTAGGTCTCTGCCAGCCAGTCGCTCTGCTCTTCATCATAGTAGGAATAGATGCAGCACATGGCCACATCGATAAAGGGGTCGCACATTCCCGCGTACTCCCAGTCAATGAGGCGGAGCTGTCCGTCGGGAAGAAACAGAAAGTTGTCGGCAACGCTGTCAATATGGGACAGGGTGCAGGGCCGGTCGAGAAGTTCCAGGCCATCCATCAGTTCTGTCATCTGTTTTTTGATCTCAGGGTAATCCTCAAAGGGGATGCCGCCGCGGCTTTGACAGAGGTCTTCATAAAAACCAATCCTTTCCCGTATGTCAAACCGATGATCCACGGTCAGCTCTGCCTGGTGAACCTGCTTTAAAAGCTTCATGCACCTTGCCATATCCTCCCTGCTTTCGGGATCAGCGTTGCGGGCCCCCTCATAGAACTCAGAGATTTTGTATCCGTTTTCCTTATTAAAATAGAGGACATGCTCCGTGACACCCAGAGGCTTTACTGCCTCGTAGATAGCGGCCTCCTGGTTCCGGCTGATGAGCAGCTCCGTACCGGGGCCCGGAATCCGGCAGATGCAGCGTTTCCCTGCAGCGGAAAACAGAAAGGATTTGTTGGTCATTCCTGCCTTTAAACAGGTGATGTTGCGGATCTCCGACTCAGGGATCTGTAAAACGCGGGCTACAAGCTCCATGGCCGCGTTGTCTGAATGATTCTGGTATTTGGAGTCAAAAAGACGCAGCTCCTCCAGGTTTTCGAACTCGTAGACCTGATCAGAAGCCTGGCGGTTGATGTAAAGCTCCAACTGGGGGGCAGAGTCCAGATCCTTTACAGAGATGCCGTCCATCTGCGAGATCCCCGCCTCAGCCAGCCGTCTTCGGGCAGTTCCATTTACCAGCTCCAGATAAACCCGCTCCCAGTAAAACTGCTCGGTTCCGGGAAGCCGGTAGTAGGCCTCCAGCACTGGCAGAAACCACCTGGACCATTCCTTCCGCAGAAATACGGGACCGTACATGACCCAGGAATCCCGTCCCCCGATGTCCACCCGCTGTATCTTTCCCTTCTTATTAAAAGAGAGACACCACTCAGAAGTTTCGCCCTCTTTGTACACAGAAGAATACCAGGAGCCGCACTCGTAAGTATGGTACATATTTTCCCGCATCCAGTTGTCGGAGGAAAGCAGATACATGTTGCGTCCCTCCAGGACTTTTCGGGCGTGATAAATGGTGGCCAGAGTATTTTTTACGGAATATTCCTTATTATAAAGAAGCTTTACCCCGTATTTGTCAATGAGGTAATCGAACTTCTCCTTTAAATACCCTACCACAATGGTGATGTCCGTGACCCCCGCCTGGTGGAGCTGGCGGATCTGTCTCTCGATCATCCGCTCTCCGAAGACTTCCAGAAGGCCTTTGGGGGTCTCAAAGGTGAGAGGGACAAAGCGGGAGCCAAAGCCGGCAGCGATGATCACGGCCCCGTCAACCCGGTACTGCTCCAAAAGCTCCATGCCCAGGGGGGTGACTTCATAGCGCCCCTCCCCGATCAGCCGGATCAACTGATCATGGGCACATTCCTTCACCAGTTTATTTACCGTCCCCAGGGACAGATCCATGGCCTCCGCCAGCCCTCTCTGGGTAATATCAGGGTGTTCCAATATATTTCTGCATACCAGCGCATGTCTGTTCATAGATGCCTCCGTTCAAAAATAATACATTATCTAAATATGTGAACATTATAGCACAGTGCGCAGGAAAAGCAACCGCTGGGATTGTATGAATTTAAGTACAATTCAAGGGGGAAAGTGGGTTTTCGTAAGTTTTACGTAAGAAAATGCACAGAGAAAAGTTATAGCATTTTTCTGCAAAGTGTATTATACTATCGTTGTGATTGAGGAAAGGATATTTCCGAATCGGAGATTTAAAAAGGCCTCGCTGATTTATAAAGCATTTATAAAATATGCCAAAAAGATCAAAAAGGTATTGATAATTTCCATATTAGGAAGTATAATTACCTCGTAATGCAAAAAGGAATTTTCGGAAACGAGAGTTCAAAAAAAGGAAAAAGGAGAGTGCATTCATTATGAGAAAGCAAACGAAATTAGTTGCGGTACTGTCTGCAGCTGCTCTGTTGGCTATCGGCGCTTCCATGACTTCCTTCGCAGCTGCTAAGGGCTGGACACAGGAGGATGGAACATGGGTATATTTGGATAGCAGCGGGGACAGGGTATATGATACCTGGAAAAAATCAGGATCTGGTTACTTCTATCTGAATGAAGATGGTGAGATGGCTACCAACGCGATCATTGAGGATGGAGACGACAAGTACTATGTAGATGCAAGTGGTGCGAGAGTTACCAATCAGTGGATTTCCGTTGATAATGAGGAAGATGAAGAAATCGGCGGAAATGATGATATCTCCACTATTTGGTATTACTTTGGTTCCAATGGCAAAGCCAACAGAGATACAAATGGTACTAACGGTGTTAAGACTGTTAATGGCAAGAAATATTTGTTCGATGACAACGGCTATATGTGTTCTGGTTGGCAAAATTATGGTGATGAATGGTATTACTTTGGCGATGAGAACGAAGGCTGGGCCTATACTGGTTGGCAGTATCTTGAAGTACAAGAAGAACTTGAGGATAACGACGACTATGATGATGAAGAGTGGTACTATTTCAAACCATCAAATGGTAAAGCATATAAAAACGACAGAAAATACATCAGTGGTAAATACTATGCATTTGATGAGTATGGTGTAATGCAGGATAAGTGGGTATTAGGAACACCGACTAACATTGATATCAGTACTGATGAGAGTGCTCGTTATAAAGCTGATAATGGTGCCCAAGAAAGTGGCTGGGTATATGCTTATCCGATTAATGATCCAGATGAAGAAGGTGAAGATCAGTATTGGTACTACTTAGACAGCAAGGGTGTTCCTTTTAACTTAAATGGCTCTCACACACAAATTCTCGTAGACAAAAATAATCAGCCAATATATGATATGGCTGAGACAGAGATTCGCAAGAAAGACAATGAGACCTGGAAAAAAGACACTTTAACTGGTGTAGCTACCAAGGTAATTAAGAGTAAAACTTATTTATTTAACAACAAGGGTGAGATGCAGACTGGTGTATTTATTTTCTATGCACCTGTAAGCCGCACTGGTGGCGCTTATCTTGATGGTGGTGTTTACTACTTTAATAAGGACAGCGGATCCGGCCAAGGCGCTATGGCAAAGGGCAAAACCTCTGTAGTCTATGATGGTGACACATATAATTATTATTTCCAGAAAGACGGAAGCGCCTACAGAATGTATATCGCAGATGGTATCCTGTATGATGGATTTGGCGAGAGAGTCGACGCTGAGGACGGCAATACTTATGAAGTCATCGAACTTAGCAGAATTGCTGCTTTTGATAGCGATACAGTGGTAAACATTAAAGGCGATAAAAATGCTACCTTATCTCTTGATGAGCGTGTAATTGTCAACTCCAGCGGTAAAGTAAAGAAAGCAGGTACCGTTAAGATTGATGGTATTAAATATACTGTTGATAATTATCGTATTACCAAAGAAGAGAACGCTGATTAATTTATAGGCAAAACTACTTGTGGGCAGGTGAGATTTATTCTCACTTGCCTTTTTTCATTTCTGAATCAGAACTTGATTCATCTGATCGGCGTCACAGGAAGGGCTCTGGGCGTGGCGGACAATTTTCTGTTTCAAAAATGTAAGGGTGGATATCAAATAGGGATGGGGAATAGCTTCATGGGCATGTTTGCGATTTCTTCATAATCAATGAGGAATGATTGCAATGGGGAAACTGTTGAGAAAAGATAACGCTAAAAATTTGTCACCGTATCTACCCTCTTGAAAGGCAAAGAATATTTCATCTGGGGAAATCATGACAGTTTCATAAACAGCGCTAAATTTAATCAATCACTACTCGTCTCTGTCAGTGGTTATAAGGAACTCACTGATTCCAACAAAAACGATACCATATGAGAGTTGACGCAAACGACGCAGTGCCTGTCTCAGAGTAAAGGAGATCATCCACTTTTTCAACAAAACAACAGCCAGCCTCAGTCCCCACCCCCTCGGCCAGCTATTGTCAAAATTTCCACGCATCATTTTTTATCCGAAGCCACTTCCCCTAACCAGTCTCTTCCCCCACCCTACTGACACTGACAGCCAAAAGCGTCCACATCACCGGTGCCGCGATGGGCTGGTTGATGTTGACCGCCGCCTGGAATGCATAGCACAGCACCGCAAACAGCGCCGCCACACACACAGGCTGATTCAGTTTCTCTTTTATCACCTGCCAGATAACAGCGCCGTGGATTCCCAGATAAGCCAGCAGTCCCAAGGGACCGATGGTCACCAGGTACTGCAGATACTCGTTGTGTACGCTGTCAAAAGTCTCGTTATACCGATCAAACATCTCCGGATAATTGTTGGCCCTGGTAACGATGCCGAACGTATCCGGCCCGTACCCGAATATCTTCTGGGCCAGGGGAAATTTCTGATAATCCTCAATAGCGATCCTCCAAATATATCCCCTGTGAGTCCCCCACTCGTCATCAAACCACAGGTATTGCTGAAGACTGCCGTATTTCTCTCCGTTTCCTGCCACATTTACGTCGTAAAACATATATGCGCCGACCAGCACCACCAGAATCAAAACCACGACCCAGCCTCTCACAAGCCAGGGCGACACTGCCGGGGAGGGACTTTTTTTACTTTGAAAATCCCACCGCTGATTAGGCGGCATTAATTCATGTGTACCAGGTGCGCCCGCCGGACTTTTATGAGACAGTGGCGCGTCCGATGGCCAGGCGTATGCAGGTTTACTTATAAAATAATCCGCCAGATAGCAAATCACCGTCACACACCACAAGGCCAGAACCACAGCGGTCAGATTCCTGTAGCTTCCGATGACCTGAAACAGGCCATTGATGGGGATGACCTGGTCGGCCATAGTGGTCTGAAGAACAGAAACCGCCTTTGCTGCTGTAAAAAATCCGGCGATCAGGGCAAAATACCGCTTGATCCCTGTTCTTGTCCGAAACAGATACAAGGGCAAAAGGCCAAAAAAGGCGGCCAGGGAGAGATAAGCGTTATCGCTCTCCCCCACGATCAGGGCAAAAAAGAAGATAAAGGTGCACACTCCGTATGCGGCAGCCTTCTTTGTGCTGTCGGCAGCCGCGAACATAACTCCGGCAAAGGCCATAACCATAGCCACACAGGAGGTGTAGGTGTTGATATTGCCGATGGTGGAGGAAAACATATACCGCTGAATCTCCTTGATCTCCTCCTTAAATCCCAACAGATCCATGTCGAAAAAATCAGTGATACCAAAAAGGCACATCAGCATTCCGGCTCCTAAAAAGACAGCCATATGCCATTCCTTTGCCCGGTAATACCTGGTGATACAAAAATAGGCGGCAACATAGAGGATGAGAAGCCTGCACCCTGTATAACGCCCCCTGGTGCCCAGGAAGGCGGCCCTTTTTTCCGGGGACAAAATTGTTGACAGGATAATGACAACTCCCCACAGGATTACAAAGAGATCTGCCAGGGAAATGATCTCAAGCAGTTTTTTCCCTTTATTATTCTTCATGGCCTTCACCGGGTCTGCCATGAGAAACATATAGATACCTGTGAGAACCAGCATCACCACGGTACAGGTGGTATAGTAGGTGCGCTTTGTCTCCAGGATATCATAGTAAAAGTCGTGAAATACCAGGAGCATGCCGCATAGGGTGATCATGACATAGGCTGCCATCAGGAAGGGCATAAACTCTATTTTAGACTGTCTTCCTTTTTTCATAGGTTCTGCCTCCTTTCTTTGGTATGGGGTCAGGCTGGGGCGTTTTCCAGCCTGCTCTCCGGCACTCAGCGATCCCCATGGCGAGAAGGGTCCACATGATGGACGTAGAGGCCGTCTGATTGATGTTGACCACTGCCTGTCCGCAGTAGCACAGCACAGCAAAAGTAATCCCCACCACATAGGTGCTGCACCGGCACCGGATCATATCCCTCACAGACAGAGCCAGGAACGCAATGTAAGCCGCTGTCCCAATAGGGCCGATGGTGACAAAAAACTGCAGATATTCATTGTGGACACTGTCATATAATTCTCCATACAGATCAGCGCTCTCTTTTAAGTTATTAAAAAGCGAAACAATCCCGTAAGTATCCGGCCCGTGCCCCAAAATTTTCTGCAACAAAGGAAAATTTTTATAATTTTCAATAGCAGTGCGCCATATATATCCCCTGTGAGTTCCCCAATCGTTGTTGAATACAATATAGTTGCTCAGGCTTCCATAGTGGTCCCCATGTCCCAGAAGATTGGCGTCAATCAGCACATCCAGCAGCGCTATGGCCACGGCGCCCAGGAAAATGAGCCACATCACCCGGATGGCTCCGCCCATCTTATCATCCTGCCGTTCCTTTTTATAGTCTATATAGTAAATAACCCCGGTAATAATCCAGACGGTCAGACAGATATAGTTAAATCCATCCCAGCGGTCGATCACCTTCAAAAGTCCGTCCGGCGCCAGTACATGGCCGGGAAAAAGGAGATCACACATCTTTACTGCCATAAATGAGAACAGAAGCGCTGACACCATCATCAAATACCGCCGGATCCCCCTTCTGGTCTGGAAAAGATATAAAGGAAGGAACGCCAGCAGGACGCCGAAGGTCAGATAGGCATTATCGCTGTTCCCTATGATCAGACCGATAAAAGCCAGCACCATGAGAAAAAAACGGATACCTGACCCCGACCTTTTCGGCCATGTTGTATAAAGACCTGCGGATAAGCCCAGAATCACAGCCCCATATCCTGCATAAAAATTGATATTTCCTATGGTAGAGATAAAAATAGGGGCATGGAGCGGATCAATATTATCTTTAAAATGGAGCAGATTCAGGTCAAAAAAGTCTGTAATTGCCAAAATAAATACAATGCTGCTGCTCAAAAGGCATGCCTTAAGACATATGGGATTAGGCTTGTAACAGCGGGTAATCACAAAATAGGATATTGCGTAGAGAGAGATGAGGAACAGCCCGCACAGCCGCCCCTCATTCCCCCAGAAGGACTCATATTTGTAGGGCGAGAACAGTGTGGACAAAGCGGACACTGCCCAGTATACAAGGAGCGCTTTCTCCGCAGCGGTCAAGCTTTTTAAAAAGGATGGCAAAGAATGGTCTTTTACCAGCCTCAGGATCAGCGCAGGAGCCAATATCGCCACAGACCCACAGTAAACATAATATTTCGTGATTCCAATGTCAGCATAGGCATGATGAAATGCCAATGGCAGCACAAATAAAACCACGATCACATGGACTGCGGTCAGCAATTCCGGGGGGCTCAAACTTTTTATATAGCTTTTCATAGTCTTCCTCCAGGTAATATTATTGTGAAATACCTAAATTATATACCAAAAAGTGAATATCCACAATCTAAAAACATCTTAATTATTCCTGTCGGATAACCTGCGAATTCCTGTCTTCCCTACTCGCCGCGTGTGCAATCGAGCAGGGAAGGGTTTTCCCCTACTCGCCGGGGCAGGGCCGCGCAAGGGATCACATTTCCTTTCCGCCCCGTGTGTGCATATCGAGTAGGGGAGACCTTTCCCCCTACTCGCCGCGCCGGGGCGGGGCCGCGCAAGCGGCCACATTTCCTTTCCGCCCCGTGTGCACAAAAAAGACAGGCGGGACAAATCCCGCCTGCCTTAAACAGTTCTTATAAAAACTCTTGATTAGTCAACAGCCTCTACATCAGTAACAACATAGTTGTTAACAGTGTACTTGTAACCATCAATCTTAACGGTACCGGACTTCTTAACCTTACCGCTGGAGTTAACGATCACAGTAGCCGGACCCTCAACTACGTTGCTGGATCCCTTAATTCTTACAACAGCGCCGTCAGCAATGCTAACTAAGTCATAAGAATTGCCATCCTCAGCGTCAACTCTCTCACCATATCCATCATACAGAGCGCCGTCAGCAATGTACATTGTGTAAGCGGAACCGTCTTTCTGGAAGTAGTAGTTGTAGTTGTCACCATCGTAGTTTACAGTAGCCTTGCCGGTTACCATAGCACCCTGAGTAGATCCGCTGTCCTTGTTGAAGTAGTAGATACCCATCAGAGCGCTGGATCCGCCTGTACGCCATGTAGCCAGATCAGGATTCAGATATCCGTCATCATCCAGACCAAGGATGAATACGCCAGTCTGCATCTCGCCCTTGTTGTTGAACAGGTAGGTCTTGCTCTTAACAACCTTAGCAGCTACACCGTAGATCGGAGCTTTCCAGTTCTCATTGTCTTTCTTGATAGCAGAGGAAAGCGGATTGCCGTCAACGCCGTTGATGTTGAACGGAACACCCTTGCTGTCCAGATAGTACCAGTACTGATCCTCACCTTCCTCATCCGGATCATCTGTCGGATATGCGTAGATCCAGCCAGTTGCCTGAGAACCATCCTCTTTGTAGCGAGCGTAATCTGTAGAAGCCGGTGCACCTGGTGTACCAACTACCCACTTATCCTGCATTACACCGTTCTCATCGAAGGTGTAGTACTTGCCGCTGATGTACTTTCTGGAGCTTACATATGCCTTGCCGTTTGATGGCTTGAAGTAGAACCACTCCTCATCGTCGTAGTCGTCGTTCTCCATCTCTTCCGGAACCTCAAGGAACTGCCAGCCAGTGTAGGCCCAGCCTTCATTCTCATCGCCCAGATAGTACTTGTCGCCATCGTAATCCTGCCAGCCAGACAGCATGTAGCCGTTGTCGTCAAAGATATACTTCTTGCCGTTGACAGTCTTAACACCGTTCATGTTAGCCTTGCCGTTGGCTCCGAAGTAATACCAGATGGTAGAGATATCATCGTTGTCGCCGATGGTCTCGCCGTCTTCGTTATCCATGGAAATCCACTGATTGGTAACTCTGGCACCGCTCGCATCTACATAATACTTGGTATCGCCATCTTCAATGATAGCGTTGGTAGCCATCTCGCCATCTTCGTTCAGATAGAAGTAGCTGGATCCTGATTTCTTCCAGGTATCATATACCCTGTCCCCGCTGCTATCCAGATATACCCAAGTTCCATCTTCCTGTGCCCAGCCGCTGGCTGCGAAGGAAGTCATGGAAGCGCCGATAGCTAACAGAGCAGCTGCGGACAGTACCGCAACTAATTTCGTTTGCTTTCTCATAATGAATGCACTCTCCTTTTTCCTTTTTTGAACTCTCGTTTCCGAAAATTCCTATTTCATTACGAGGTAATTATACTTCCTAATATAAAGGAGATTGATTGAAAATATAGATAAATACAGTGAAATTTTCGGGAATAAAAACGTAAAATCGTATAGATATGGGTATATTCGTATTCGATTCGTAGTATTAAAATGGTAAAATCCGTATAAATAGTGAGTATACAAATCTGGAGAGGCGGCCTTGTGGAGGGGGATAAAATATGATATACTGGAGCCAGATTCAAAGGCGATTTGACAGCTGCAGCAGAAAAAACATAAAACATGATGGCTGCCAAAGCATACGATAATAAAAGGAAAGGCGGTGAGGGGATTGGGCCGCAAAGATACCGTGACTAAGGTTTACATGGAACAGAACAATATATTTGCAGATGCTTTCAATTACTATATTTTCGGAGGCCAGCAGGTGATCAGACCAGAGCAGCTGAAAGCGTTGGATATCACAGAGCTGGCGGTACCCTATGGGGCAGACAGCGCCGGCGAACCGGAGCAGAAATACCGAGACGTGATGAAGAGCCTGACGGCCATGTATGACGAACAGGCGGCGTATTTGTTATTGGGGATCGAGAATCAGAGTGATGTGAATTATGCCATGCCGATAAAAAACCTGCTGTATGATGCTCTGAATTACGCGAGACAAGTACAGGAAGCAGCGGCAAGCCATCGAGAGGCGAAGGATTATAAAGGGCATAATGAGGGAGAATTTTTGTCGGGATTTTATAAAGAGGATAAACTGATCCCGGTGATCACGCTGGTAGTCTTCTTTTCACCGGACCCGTGGGATGGCCCGATGACCTTGCATGAGATGATGAGCGTGAAGGACAGGAGGCTTTTGTCCCTGGTGCCGGATTATCAGGTGCATCTGATTGCGCCGTCCGGTCTTTCTGATAAGGAACTGGATAAATTCCACACAAGTTTGAGGGAGGTGCTGGCATTTATCAAGTACTCGAAGGATATGGAAATGTTGGATAAAACGGTGAACGGTAATTTCCGGAATCTGAGAAAAGATGAGATCGACGTGCTGAACCAGTGTGTGAATGCGAAACTGAGCTTGAAAGAAGGAGAGGAGGAACTGGTTGTGTGTAAAGCATTGGAAGATATGAAGAAAAATGCGGCCCAAAAAGCAACAGAGGAGACAAGAAAAGCTACGCATTTAGAGGACATTAAAAATGTGATGGAGGCATTCCATGTTTCCGCGGAGCAGGCGATGGCCGTATTAAAGATACCAGAATCTGAGTCTGCAAAATTTTTATCAATGCTATAGAATAAAGGCAGCGGCATGGTGACGGTGGATAAAATATGTATACATTTTCATCAATAAGTTGATCACTGGAAGGGGGATTGGATGGAAATGAAATTTTCAGAGGTTTTCAAACCTGGAACTTATCCTCTGATGACTTATGTGTCTAGGCGTTCCAAAGGGACAAGATATACTTATGAGGAACGTCTGGAACAGAGTCTTTCTGTAGAAGGATATCTGACCTATATCATCGGCCCCTCAAAACTAGGGAAGACTGTGTTGTGCGAAAGTGTCATTGGGCAAGAACATATGGTTTCCATGTCAGGCAATGATTTTTCAAAGGAGCATGATTTTTGGTCAGGGCTTGGAAAGAAAATTGGGATTTCCATGACTGCGGCAGTCAGCGAGCAAAACGCCGACTTTTCTGAAGATCAGAAGAGATCAACAATTATTACGAAAAATTATTTTGCCGCTAAAGATAAAGTGATTGAGTATTTTAAAAAATATGAAAAAGTTTTTGTTCTGGATGATTTCCATTATGCACCGCCGGAGATTCAGTATGATATTGCCTGTCAGCTGAAAGAAACGATTCGGATGGGGTTTAAGGCGGTTGTCATCTCTCTTCCTTATCGTTCTGATGATGCTATTCGGCTTAACCCGGATCTTACCGGCAGGATTTCCGTGATTGAGATGGAACCATGGAAGAAAGAGGAATTGAAGCGAATCGCTGAGATGGGATTCGCCAGACTGGGGATCGCAGTAGATGACAAGATCATATCCAGGATGGCTGAGGAGAGCATTCATTCTCCCCAGCTTATGCAGTCGATTTGTCTAAATGTAGGATTGCTGTCAGAGGAAAGCGCGAAAGTCACTGATGATATGGCGGAAGAAAGCTGTAGATTTACCTGTGTAAATCTTCCATATGGAGATGTGGTGCGTGTCTTGAAGGAGGGACCGCCTACAAGAGGGCAGCAGCGTTTAAGATACAATCTTATAGATGGGAGTAGTCGGGATATATACAGCCTTATTTTAAAGGTTATGGCGGATGATCCGCCTATCATAGAACTTGGCATGGAAGAGTTGATGGAGCGGATCAAAAATAATATTGGCGCTCAGGAGATAAAGACGCAGAAAGTAAGAGATTCACTGAAAAACTGGCAGAAGATTTTGGAGACCAGGGGGATGCTGTATCAAGTGCTTGA
The DNA here is from genome assembly GCA_947066955.1 of uncultured Hungatella sp. Taxonomy (GTDB): domain Bacteria; phylum Bacillota; class Clostridia; order Lachnospirales; family Lachnospiraceae; genus UBA3402. The sequence goes on along the minus strand of CAMTAF010000002.1, from coordinate 67,426 downwards.
GTGGAAGGATGAAAGCATCCATATTCTAGATAATGTATTTCTGTTTTATCTGCGATGGGAGATGGAATGAGGTGTAAAGGTATGTTGGAGAAGGAGCTAATCCAAAAAGGACATGAGTTGTATGAAATTATGGATGTTGACAGATTGACACAGGAATATGAACTATGGCGCGGAGAAGTACTGGATTTTTTGGAGAAGAACCGTTCTTTTTTGACAGGGTTAGGGGAGATAAAATTAACCGTGCGTTATACGAAAAATGAGTATTCCGATGAGGAACTGGTTGTGTGTAAAACGTTAGAAGATATGAAAAAGGCAGCGGCAGAAAAGACAGCAGGCGGGATTCTCCCGCCTGTTAGAATAAGGCCCCAATTCTTCATTTTATCCAATCAAAACCTTTTTCCCTTCAAAAGCGAATCCATACATGCGGACCCGTTCATGGGAAATCCCCTTGTGCTGTAATGAAGCAGCATACTTTTTATCCTTGATCTGTTTTAGAGCAGCGTCTACAGTATCTCTAAGAGAATGTTCTTCATCGGGGTCATGTACTTTAAACTCCAGTATGATGGCATCATCTTTTTGGCTTTTTGGCTCAAGGACACAGTCGTACCGCCCAAACCCGCTTTCTCGGTTGGAAGTGATCAGATACCGGTCTTCCAGGTCTACCATAAGGCCCAGAACGAACCCATGATAAAAACGTTCTGGTTCTGTCACATCGGAAGGACGTTTGCCTGTGTCAAAATAGCTGAAGGTAGACAAAGCGACCCGATTCATATAGACATTCATCGCCTTGACATCCCCGGCCAACAGCGCTTTGATAAATTGATTGTAGGAGGGGGTGGACTGCGCGAACCAGTCCTGGATCATTTTTTCAAACATGAGAAAAACCTCTTTGTTTGTCAAAGCGAGGGAATATTCTTGTTTTCCGCTGGTTTCATCTAAGGAAAGTTCTGTTACTTTCAGATATCCGCTTGCCAGGAACAGGCTCCAGATAGCGCTTTCACTGCGGTCTAATTGATCGAAGATTACCTGCTCATCTAATCGGACATGGATGGCTCTTCCTTTCATCAGGTCTTCCACCATAATTTTTATATCCGGACTGCCCTGCCGTATCAGCTGGTTTATAAGGCTGTTGCTGCTGGTATTTGCCCAATAAGCGGAAAAAGTTTTCTTGTCCAGATAATTCAGAATCGACCATGGATTATAAATATCTGTTCTCTTTCCAAAAGAAAAACCGTCATACCAGTCCTTCACTTCACGCTCTTTTTGGGCCAGGCCGTATTCGCTCAGAGCTTGGGATACTTCCTCCTGAGTAAATCCAAAAGATGTTTCATATTTGGTTGATGTGGCGGTTACTACTTCCAGATTATTTAAATCTGAAAAAATGGATTCCCGGCTTACACGGGTGATGCCAGTCATGATCCCCCGCTCCATATATGGGTTGGTTTTGAATGTGGAATTGAACATACTGCGGATGAATCCGGAGAGTTCGTTCCAATAACCATTGGTGTAAGCTTCCTGCATCGGCGTATCATACTCATCTAAGAGAATGATCACTTTTTTCTGGTAATAGCGGGAAAGATATTCTGCCATCTTGTGAATCGCCATGGTGGCGACTACTTCCGGCATGTTCATGGAAATTTTTCGGTATTCCGCTTTTTCTTCTTCTAAAAGCAGATTGCTCTGTAATAAAAAGGCGTTTCTGTTATACAGATCTGTCACCAGCTGGCAGATCCGCAGGATAGTGGAAGGGTAGTCTTTTTCCTTTACATTTGCAAAAGAGAGGCTGATCATCGGAAAGGTTCCCTGAAGGTTCCGGTATTTTTCCTCTTTCCAGATAGAAAGGTTGTGAAATAACTTCTCCTGTCCGGCACAAGCTGCAGAGAAGAAATACTCTGTCATGCTCATGGTCAGAGTTTTGCCGAATCTGCGGGGCTTGGTGATCAGGGTCACCATATCTCCGTTTTCCCACCATTCCTTTATAAAACTGGTTTTGTCGATATAAAAATAATCATTGGTGATCAGCTGCGCGAAATCCTGATGTCCGAGACCCACAGTTCTTGCCATAGGGCTGCCTCCTTCCTGAAAGAATAACTTTAGTATATCATTTGCAAGGCATTTTTACAATACAGAATGAATAACAGGCTTTTCCCCGCTCACGCGCGGGGCAGGGATGCACAGGAAGCATATATATTCTGCCACGCGTGCAATAAAAGGGCTGCTGCCCATGTGATGTTCATCACTGGAGCAACAGCCTTATTAATGGTTTGGAAGCTAAAGATTAATCGACTGCCTCTACACCTGTAACGATATAGTCGTCAACCGTGTACTTCCAACCATCAATCTTAACGGTTCCGGACTTCTTGACCTTACCGCTGGAGTTAACGATCATAGTAACGGGACCCTCGATAACTTTGCTGGACCCCTTAATTCTTATTGTAATGCCAGCATCGATATCGACTAAGTCGTAAGAATTACCATCCTCAGCGTCAATTCTCTCGCCATATCCATCGTACAGAGCGCCGTCAGCGATGTATGCTAAATAAGCAGAACCATCCTTCTGGAAGTAGTAGTTGTAGGTGTCGCCATCATAATTCACAGTGGTCTTGCCGGTCTGCATCTGGCCCTCACCGGATCCACCCTCCTTACTGAAGTAGTAGACGCCTGGCTCAAGAACAACTCCGCCTGTACGGCTTACATAGTCATAGAAGATAAATACGCCGGTCTGCATCTCGCCTTTGTCGTTGAACAGATAAGTCTTACTCTTAATGACCTTAGCAGCTACATTGGTGATCGGAGTTTTCCACTTTTCGTTGTCTTTCTTCTGTACCTCAGTCTCGGCCATGTCATACCGTGTACCGTCATTTAACTGTAAAAACTGAGTATCAGCGCCATTCAGGTTGAAAGGAACCCCCTTGCTGTCTAAATAGAACCAGTACTGATCGTCGCCTTCCTCGTCGGGATCATCAACAGGATATGCGTAAATCCAGCCAGTCTCCTGAGAACCGGCATCCTCTCTATAACGGGCACTGTCCTGGGAAGCCGGAGCACCTGGCGTACCAACTACCCACTTATCCTGCATTACGCCGTTCTCATCGAAAGTGTAGTACTTGCCGCTGATATACTTTCTCTCGCCGACGTAGGCTTTTCCGGTTGACGGTTTGAAGTAGAACCACTCCTCATCGTCATAGTCATCGTCCTCAATGTCCTCATCCAGTTCAAGGAACTGCCAGCCGGTGTATGCCCAGCCCTCATTCTCCTCGCCTAAGTAGTACAGATCGTTATCCTCGCCATAGGTCTGCCAGCCGGACAGCATATAGCCGTTGTCATCGAAGATATACTTTTTACCGTTGATAGTTTTAACAGCGTCGTTGTAGGCCTTTCCGCTGGAGCCGAAGTAATACCACAGAGTAGAGATATCGTCATTGTCACCGACAGTCTCGTCGTCTTCGTTATCCATAGAGACCCACTGATTGTAGACTCTTGCGCCGCTTGCGTCCACATAGTATTTGTCGTCACCATCCTCGACAATGGTATCCACAGCCATCTCCCCATCCTCATTCAGATAGAAGTAGCTGGATCCTGATTTCTTCCAGGTGTCATACACCCTGTCCCCGCTGCTATCCAGATATACCCAAGTTCCATCTTCCTGTGCCCAGCCGCTGGCTGCGAAGGAAGTCATGGAAGCGCCGATAGCTAACAGAGCAGCTGCGGACAGTACCGCAACTAATTTCGTTTGCTTTCTCATAATGAATGCACTCTCCTTTTTCCTTTTTTTGGATTTTCTTTTACGAAAATTCCTGTTTCATTACGAGGTAATTATACTTCCTAATATAAAGGAAATTTATTGAAAAATATGGATAAATACAGTGAATATCTTGGAAATAAAATCACAAAATCGTATAGATATGGTTATATTCGTATTCAATTCGTAGTATTAAAAAGATAGAATCCGTATAAATAATGAGTATACAAATCTGGAGAGGCGGCCTTGTGGAGGGGGATAAAATATGGTATACTGGAGCCAGAAACTCGAAGGAGAAAGGTAAACGCGAAATGTTTTCAGGCTGCCTTCCGACGTACTGATAGGATCCGCGAAGCGGAAGGTGCCAATACTTTAAAAAGCGATTTGGTAGCCGTTTCAGAAGAAACATAAAACGGTGATGGCTGCCAAAGCATACGATAATAAAAGGAAAGGCGGTGAGGAGATTGGGCCGCAAAGATACCGTGACCAAGGTCTATATGGAACAGAACAATATATTTGCAGATGCTTTCAATTACTATATTTTCGGAGGCCAGCAGGTGATCAGGCCGGAGCAGCTGAAAGCGTTGGATATCACAGAGTTGGCGGTTCCTTACGGGGCAGACAGCGCCGGGGAGCCGGAGCAGAAATACCGCGATGTGATGAAGAGCCTGACGGCCATGTATGATGAACAGGCGGCATACTTGTTGCTGGGAATTGAAAACCAGAGTGATGTGAATTACGCCATGCCGGTGAAGAACCTACTGTATGATGCGCTGAATTACGCAAAACAAGTACAGGAAGCGGCGGCAAGCCATCGTGGGGCGAAGGATTATAAAGGGCATAATGAGGGAGAATTTTTGTCGGGATTTTATAAAGAGGATAAACTGATCCCGGTGATCACGCTGGTAGTCTTCTTTTCACCGGACCCGTGGGATGGCCCGATGACCTTGCATGAGATGATGAGCGTGAAGGACAGGAGGCTTTTGTCCCTGGTGCCGGATTATCAGGTGCATCTGATCGCGCCGTCCGGTCTTTCTGATGAGGAACTGGATAAATTCCACACAACGCTGAGGGAGGTGCTGGCGTTTATCAAGTACTCGAAAGATATGGAAATGTTGGATAAAACAGTGAACGGGAATTTCCGAAATCTGAGAAAAAATGAGATCGACGTGCTGAACCAGTGCGTGAACGCGAAACTGAGCTTGAAAGAAGGAGAGGAGGAATTGGTTGTGTGCAAAGCGTTGGAAGACATGAAAAAGGCAGCGGCAGAAAAGGCAGCGGAAAAGGCGGCAAAAAAAGCGACTGAGGAAGCGACTGAAAATACGCTTTTACAGGCAGTAAAAAATGTAATGGAATCACTCCATATATCAGCAGAGCAGGCTATGGGCGTATTAAAGATACCAGAATCTGACTTCGCAAAGTTTTTATCAATGCTGTAGAGGAAAGACAGCAGGAGGTTTTCTCCCACCGGTTAAAATAAGATTCTAATTCCACACAACTTTGAGGGAGATGCTGGCGTTTATCAAGTACTCGAAAGATATGGAAATGTTGGATAAAACAGTGAACGAGAATTCCCAGAATCTGAGAAAAAATGAGATCGATGTGCTGAACCAGTGCGTGAACGCGAAATTATGGTTGAAAGAAGGAGAGGAGGAACTGGCTGTGTGTAAAGCGTTGGAAGATATGAAAAAAAGGCAGCGGAGGAGACAAGGAAAACTACGCATTTAAAAAACATCAAAAATGTGATGGAATCACTCCACATATCGGCGGAGCAAGCGATGGACGTATTAAAGATACCAGAATCTGAGTCTGCAAAATTTTTATCAATGCTATAGAAGAAAGACAGCGGCTTTATGACGGCGGATAAAATATACACCAGTTTACAACTTTTGGGATTTCCTAAAACCTGATAAAATGTAGTCTAAAAGAGGAAGGCAAACGAGAAACGTTTTCAAGATGTCTTTCGATGAACTGGCAGGGTTCGCGAAGCAGAGAGTGCCGCTTCTTAAAAGAAAAAAGGAAAGGCGGTGAGGAGATTGGGCCGCAAAGATACCGTGACTAAGGTTTACATGGAACAGAACAATATATTTGCAGATGCTTTCAATTACTATATTTTCGGAGGCCAGCAGGTGATCAGGCCGGAGCAGCTGAAAGCGTTGGATGTCACAGAGCTGGCGGTTCCCTATGGGGCAGACAGTGCCGGCGAACCGGAGCAGAAGTACCGAGACGTGATGAAAAGCCTGACGGCCATGTATGACGGACAGGCGGCTCTTGTCTCTGGTGCCGGATTATCAGGTGCATCTGATAATCCGGCCGGTCTTTCTGATGAGGAACTGGATAAATTTCACACAACGCTGAGGGAGGTGTTGGCGTTTATCAAGTACTCGAAAGATATGGAAATGTTGGATAAAACAGTGAACGGGAATTTTCGGAATCTGAGAAAAAATGAGATCGACGTGCTGAACCAGTGTGTGAATGCGAAACTGAGCTTGGAAGAAGGAGAGGAGGAATTGGTTGTGTGCAAAGCGTTGGAAGACATGAAAAAGAAGACAACGGAAACTACACATTTAGAAGATATTAAAAATGTGATGGAGGCATTCCATGTTTCCGCAGAACAGGCCATGAAGGCATTAAAGATACCGGAATCAGAGAGTCCCAGATTTTTATCAATGCTGTAAAGAAAGCCCTTGGTCTGAACTTGTGCAAACGACAAGTTATTATAAAAGGTAGAATTGTATAGCTGTAAAATATCTTATGAGAATGAATAATCGAGTAGGGGAGGTTTTTCCGCTACTCGTCGTACCGGGGCGGAGTCGCGCAAGCGGCCACATTTCTTTTCCACTCCGTGCGCATAAAAAACAGGCAGGAACAAAAGTCCTGCCTATCTTTAGTAACTGTCACTTTTTGTATTTTTAAATTTACTGATGAATCAACGAGGAATTGAATCAATTCTATACAACGTTGAGAGAGGTGTTGGCGTTTATCAGGTACTCGAAAGATATGGAAATGCTGGATAAAATAGTGAACGGGAATTTCCGGAATTTGAGAAAAAATGAGATCGACGTGCTGAACCAGTGTGTGAACGCGAAACTGAGTTTGAAAGAAGGAGAGGAGGAGCTGGTTGTGTGTAAAGCGTTAGAAGATATGAAAAAGGCAGCGGCAGAAAAGGCAGCAGAAAAAGCGGCAAAAAAAGCGACTGAGGAAGCGACTGAAAATACGCTTTTACAGGCAGTAAAAAATGTAATGGAATCATTCCATATATCAGCAGAGCAGGCTATGGGCGTATTAAAGATACCAGAATCTGAGTTCGCAAAGTTTTTATCAATGCTGTAGAATAAGGACAACGGTCTTTGGTATACTGAAATCATAAAATGCTGATTTAATTGATAGACACCAGTTTACAATTTTTTGACTTTTGAAAAATAAAATACACCAGTTTACAACTTTTGGGATTTCCTAAAATCTGATAACAGTGAACGAGAATTTCCGAAATCTGAGAAAAAATGAGATTGATGTGCTGAACCAGTGCGTGAACGCGAAACTGAGCTTGAAAGAAGGAGAGGAGGAATTGGTTGTGTGCAAAGCGTTGGAAGATATGAAAAAAAGGCAGCCCAAGACGCAACCCAGAAGGCAACGGAGGAGACAAGAAAAACTACGCATTTAGAAGACATCAAAAATGTGATGGAGGCATTCCATGTTTCTGCAGAACAGGCCATGAAGGCATTGAAAATACCGGAATCAGAGAGTTCTAGATTTTTATCTATGCTGTAAAGGAAGACCACGGTTTGAATTTATGAGAAAGATGGGTTAAATTTCCAAATTTGGTGATTAGTTAACGAGAAATTGAACAAATTCTACACAACTTCGAGAAATGTGCTGTCGTTTATTAAGTACTCGAAAGATATAGAAATGCTGGATAAAACAGCGAACGAGAATTTTCGGAATCTGAGAGAAATGAGATTGACATGCTGAACCAGTGCGCTAATGTGAAATTGCAGTTGAAAGAAGGAGAGGAGAAGTTGGTTGTGTGTAAAGCGTTGGAAGATATGAAAAGGGCAGCGGTCTGGTGACGGTGGATAAAATATGTTACCATTCACAGTCGATTTTATTTGATGTCAAAGCAAGTACATGAATTGCTCAATAGGGTAGAGGTCTGGCGAATAAGGCAGCAGGAACGGTAATGTAAGTTTTGAAAAGGCAGACAGGATAAACCCGCCTGCCTCTAACAGTTAATGATTAATCGACATACTCAGCTTGGGTAACAACATAACCGGAAAGAGTATATTTAATACCGTCAATCTTAACAGTACCAGATTTCTTAACTTTGCCGCCAGAGCTGACAATCAGCATAGCCGGACCCTCTACGGTAGAAGAACCTTGAGCTGTTTTGACCGTAACTTTATGAGAACCTGTTATATCATAAAGTTTTGTACCGTCTTTAACCTTGATTACTGCCTCTTCGCTTTCAGGACCATATACGGTATAAGAATTGCCGTCATCAGCATCAACTCTCTCGCCACGTCCGTCATATAAAGAACTATCAACTATATACATTGCGTAAGCGGAACCATCTTTCTGGAAATGATAGTTATAGTTAGTGCCGTCATAGCTTACGGTAACTTTGCCGGTTGCCATTGCTCCTTGCCCTGATCCGCTATCTTTGTTGAAGTAGTAGATACCCGACAGATTGGTAGAACTTCCAGTGCGCACTACACCATTTAAGATAAATACACCAGTCTGCATTTTTCCTTCATTATCGAACAGGTAAGTTTTGCTCTTAATGACCTTGGCTGCTACGCCATAAATTGGATCCTTCCAATTTGCGTCATCTTTCTTAATAGCTACGGAATTTTCGTCTCCATCTGCACCATTCTGATTAAACGGAACACCTTTACTGTCCAAATAGAACCAATACTGGTCGCCGTCTTCCTCATTATCCGCATATGCATATATCCAACCGGTTGCTTGGGAACCATCCTCCTTGTAACGAGCCTCAAAAGGTGTAGCACTGTTATTCAGCTTATCTGAATCAGCCGGTGTGGCTTGCGCCCACTTATTTAACATTACACCGTTTTCATCAAAAACGTAATATTTACCATTGATATATTTTCTGGTATTTTTAGCGGCCTTGCCATTTGATGTATCGAAATAAAACCACTCTTCGTCATCGTAGTTTGAACCGTCTGCCATTGTCCAATTTTCCGGAACCTCAAGGTACTGCCAACCGGTATATGCCCAGCCTTCGTTCTCATCACCTAAGTAGTATAGCTTATCGTTATACTCTTGCCAACCGGACAACATGTATCCATCCCCATCAAAAAGATACTTCTTACCATTGACTGTTTTAATTCCGTTAGTATCGTTTGTGGCTTTGTTGGCTCTTCCGTTAGAACCGAAGTAATACCAAATAGTAGAGATATCATCGTTGTCACCGATGGTCTCACCGTCTTCGTTCTCCATGGAGATCCACTGGTTAGTAACTCTGGCACCGCTTGCATCTACATAGTACTTGTAATCTCCATCCTCAATGATCGCATTGGTAGCCATCTCCCCATCCTCATTCAGATAGAAGTAGCTGGATCCTGATTTCTTCCAGGTGTCATACACCCTGTCCCCGCTGCTATCCAGATATACCCAAGTTCCATCTTCCTGTGCCCAGCCGCTGGCTGCGAAGGAAGTCATGGAAGCGCCGATAGCTAACAGAGCAGCTGCGGACAGTACCGCAACTAATTTCGTTTGCTTTCTCATAATGAATGCACTCTCCTTTTTCCTTTTTTTGGGATTTTCTTTTGCGAAAATTCCTGTTTCATTACGAGGTAATTATACTTCCTAATATAAATGAGTTTTTACAATAAATACTGTAAAATCAGTGATATTATAGAGAAAAATATATAAGAATTTCGTATAAATAGATTGTGATCGTATATGATTCGTAGTATAATAAGAAAAGATCCGTATAAGAAGACAGCATACGAAAGGAGAAACCGGCTATGGCTGAGCAGGCGAAGAGGGTGACCACAAAGTACAAGAATATTTATTATAATCAGAGCACGAAAAAGTACGATGTGAAGTATAATTATAAGATCTATGACCCGCTGACGCAGAGGAACAAATACAAGGCCAAGTGGAAATACAGCATTGCCACCTTGGCGGAGGCCAAGGAGGAGTTGGCGAAGCTGCGGATGGAGGCGGGCAAGATGGAGGACAAGGACATCACCCTCCAGGGAGCGTATGAGCTTTGGAAGATCAGAGCCCAGGCTCAGAATTTTAGCCCCACCACAGTGAAAAATACGGAACAGCAGCTTCGCATGATCGGACAATTCCTTCCCCTGGAGACCAGAATCAAGGATATCACGGAGGAGATTTATTATAAGGTTTTCAGTGACTGCCGGGAGCACGGATATTCAGAGGAAACCCTCCATTCCATTAACGCCACATTCCGCAAACTCATTGACCTGACTTATAAAAAGAGGCTGATCAACGACAATCCCCTCCACAGAACAGACAATGTGAAGACAAAAAAGACAGATGATGTCAGGATTCTGACTCATGAGGAGTGGATGAGACTGGATCATTATTTTCATACATCCAGCTTTGTGCGGCTGGGAGTTGACCGGTATCCGAAATTTCGTTTTATGTTCAATGTTCTCTACTATACAGGGATACGCATCGGGGAATGCCTGGCATTGACTTACCAGGATTTTGAGGAGCAGCAGGGGATGCGCCTGAGAATCACGAAATCCATGCTGGCGGACGGCACCATAAAAGAACCGAAAAATTTTAAGAAGCGGACCATTCCCTTGACGCCGATTGTGGAAAGCCTTTATATTCTTGAGCGGGATGCCCACTTGGACAGGGGCGGGCAGATGGGGGACAAGATCTTTGATTATGGTTACGGAAACTGCCTGATGCTGATCACCAAGGCCTGCCGGGAGACCGGGATCGAGCACTGCAGTCTTCACGATTTCCGTCATACATTTATCAGTAATCTCATCAGAAAAAATGTGCCCCTGCCTGTGATCGAAAAGGTGTCCGGAGATATTCAGGAAACCATCTTTAAAAGATACAGTCATATGTTTGAGGGCGACGAGAAGATCGTGCTGAGAGCTTTGGAAGAATTGCAGACAGATTTGTGATATCCCGTGACCGGTAATCAAATTTGTATAATTTCGTATAAGATTGTTTACGGCAGTTGTAAAGTCCCATATTCAGTGATATACTGTTCAGAAGGATTTTTTTGGACGTTGCGGCAAACGATATAAAATGATATACTTTAACAGGCGAAGTTTGCCGGCGCGCGCCCGCTCTGCGGGGCATGGACAAGGTATGCCCGCCCTGGAAGGGGACGAATTGCGGCATAGCCTCAAGGGTATACTTTGCCATGGGGAGAAAGGAATTGCGGAAGGCGGAATTACAAGTGAAAAAGTATGAACAGTATAAGCGCCTCATAAGGTTTGCGGCAGGCGTGAGTCTGATAGCCGTACAATCAATCATTTTTATGTATATGTGGATCTACTGTTATAAAGATCAGATGGAGATGCCCTACCAGCGTCTGGGAAACTATGCCCTGGCGGCGGTGTATGCCCTGATTTTGTATGTGTTCAGCTCTATATACGGGAGCCTGCGGCTGGGATATTTGAAAAATGGGGAGCTGATCTACACTCACACCCTGGCTACCACCTGTGCCAACGCGGTGTCCTATATCCCCATTGTGCTGCTGGTAAAGCATTTCCGGTCTCCCATGCCTTTGGTGTGGCTGACGGTAATCCACTTTGTGATAATTGTCATATGGGGTTATTCGGCAAATACCCTGTACCGGAAGGTGTATCCGCCCCGGAAGGTGATCATGGTCTACGGGGAGCGCCCCATGGGGGAGCTGATGGAAAAGATACACAGCAGGGCGGACCGGTTTGTCATCTGTTCCAGCGTGCAGATCAACAGGGAGAATGCGGAGAAAGTGAAGGAACTGCTTTTGCAGTATGAAGGGGTTGTAATCTGTGATCTCCCATCTGTGATACGCAACCAGCTTTTGAAGTTCTGCTACGGCCATTCCCTGAGAGTTTATACCATGCCGAAGATCTCTGATATTATAATCCGCAGCGCGGAAGATATGCACTATTTTGACACACCTCTTTTGCTGGCAAGAAATGACGGGCTTTCGGTGGAGCAGGAAGTGATCAAGCGGACCATGGATATCCTGGTCTCGGCAATGATGCTGGTGATCACTTCGCCGATCTTTGCCCTGACGGCGCTGGCCATCAAGCTCTATGATAAAGGCCCTGTGTTTTTTTACCAGGAGCGCTGCACCAAGGACGGGAAGGTATTTTCCATCTGTAAATTCCGCAGCATGATCGTTGACGCGGAGAAAGAGGGAAAATCCATCCCTGCCACGGATAAGGATCCCAGGATCACTCCCATAGGAGCGTTTATCAGGAAGGTGCGCATTGATGAGCTGCCCCAGCTGCTGAATATTTTAAAAGGGGAGATGAGCCTGGTAGGCCCCAGGCCGGAGAGGGTGGAGCATGTGAAGCTGTACTCTGAGATGATCCCGGAGTTCGCGTACCGCATGAAGGTCAAAGGGGGCCTCACAGGCTATGCCCAGGTCTATGGAAAATACAACACAACAGCTTATGACAAGCTAAAGCTGGATCTGATGTACATTCAGAACTATTCGGTTCTCATGGACATCGAGATTTTGTTTAAGACCATAAAGATTTTGTTTGAGAAGGAGAGCACGGAAGGCTTTTCCGAGGAGGCCTCGGCCATGGTGGAGCAGGAGACGGACAGAGAGTATGAAAACGAGTATGAGGACGAGGAGAGCGGATATTCCTATGAGAGCAGTGATCGTGACAAATTCCTCCAATTATGAGCCCAGGGCAGAAAAAGTAGGGCATTTTCTCCAAAAACATGGCTTTCAGGTGAGATGGGTTTACTCGGATTTTGATCACAGGGAAAAGAGAAAAAAAGCGCGTGAGGCGGAGGACCACTCCTTTATCGATACAGTGCCTTACAAAAAAAACATGTCCGTCCCGCGGATGGTTTCTCAGTATGATTTTTCCAGAAAAGTGTACAGGCTCTTAAAGGATCAGCCTGTGGACCTGCTGTATGTTTTGATTCCCGCCAATTCTCTGACCCCTGTAGCGGCCAGGCTTAAGAGGCGCTCAGGAGCCAGCCTTGTGCTGGATCTTATCGATTTATGGCCCGAGTCTCTGCCCATAAAGGGGATAGAGCAGTTTTGGCCAATTCAGTGCTGGCGGAAACTGAGGGATGATTATCTGGCCGAGGCTGATCTGGTGATGACCGAGTGCAGGCTTTATCAGGAGCTTCTGCATATGGACAGCAATCCGGATATTAAGAGGAAAGCGGTGATGTACTGGCCGAAAGAGAGGGAACCCGAGGGAAAGCCGGTCTTTTCCCCTGACAGGGACAGGCTTCACATGGGATATCTGGGATCCATCAACCATATCATTGACATGGATTTGATCACAGAAGTTTTGGATAAGGTGAATCAGAAAAAGCCGGTTTTGGTCCATGTCATAGGAGACGGAGAGAGCAGGGAGATATTTTTGGAAAAATTAAAAGGCCGTGGGATTCAGGCAGAGTATCACGGAGCCGTGTATGATGAGGAGGCCAAGAGGCAGATCCTGGAGAAATGCAGCTTTGGAATCAACATGATGAAGGAGACGGTCCGCGTGGGGCTGACCATGAAGTCCATTGACTATTTTTGCTGCGGCGTGCCTCTGATCAACAATATCAGGGGGGATACCTGGGATTTGGTGGAGCAGTCCGGGATCGGCGTAAACTGTTCCCGGAAAGATCCCGGCAGGAGCGCGGAGAAGATCCTGGAGGTTTCGGAGAAGATTCAGGAGAAAAGAGAACTGATCAGAGAACTTTACGGACAGCTGTTTGCGGAGAAGGCTATGGAGGAGGTCCTGGAGAGAGAGATTCTGCCTCTGGCCGGGGACACATGAGGGTCCGCTCAATGCTTCCGGGAATCAAGCGCCGGTTTAGGCGGCCTGGGGCAGTCCGGGTACTGGGTGAGCTGCCGAAAGTCGCCTGCGGCAGTGGACATATGCTTTGGCTCCATAACCGTACCGGCCCATGACGAATCAGCAGAGTGATTAGGCAGCCATCGAAAAAAAGGAGGCTTGACAAATATGAATATTCTGCACATTTCCCCATACTTTCCTGCACTGGACACCAACCACGCGGGAGGCGTGTGCATGGGGAAAGAGATCGAGACTTTGCGGAAATGGAACCAGGTGTATGTGCTCACCTTTGTGGCGTCAAAATTTGACCAGAATCTGAAAAAAGCTCACCGGGGGGATCCCCGCTATGACAGCGTGACCATCAGCCCCTGGACCCGCCTGTTCCATGTGGCCACAGAACCCTGGATGCCCGCCTACTTTGCTGCCAGAAGTTCCCTGCGGTTCGCGTGGAAATTAATCTGGGCGGTTAAAAAGTACAAGATCGACGCGATTTATGGAGAATATGCCTCCATGGGGCAGTATCTGTGGATAAAGAGACTTTATCCCCATCTGCGCTTCAGCATCGTGGAGCACGACATGACGGCTCAGTCCTATGAGAGAAAGCTTGAGGGCAGTAGGGGATTGCGGCGGTGGTATCTCCGCTATCAGCTGGGGCTGATTCTGAAAAAAGAGGGGAAATACTGCCGGAAAGCGGACTGTGTATTTGCCCTCAACAGAAAGGACAAGAAACTGATCGGGAAACGATACGGGAGGAAGGACTGCAAGATCCTGAATCTGTATCTGGGAATCGAAGATGAGCTCCTGGAGCGGGAGATTGGATGGGAAAAGCGGGAACAAGGCAATATCTGTTTTCTGGGGCAGATGGGAAGGCCGGAGAACCATCAGGCGGCCATGCGGCTGGTCAAGATCGCTGCCAGGGTGAAGAAAAAGATCCCAGGGCTTCAAGTCTACATTGTGGGAAACCAGCCGTCAGAGGAGCTGAAGGCCAGGGAAAATGACTACATTCATGTGACAGGGTTTGTGGACGATGTGGATGGGTATCTGGAGAGAGCGACCCTGGCGGTATTTCCCCTGGAGCAGGGAGCGGGGATCAAGATGAAGGTGCTCAGAAGCCTTGCCATGGGGACTCCTGTGATTACCACCATGGTGGGGGCCGAGGGGATCGACGAGGACGGGGAAGTGATCATTCTGGCAAAGACCGATAAGGAGTTCGCTGAGAGGATCACCGAATATCTCCTGGATGCCGGGGCCATGGAAGAGAAGGGCAGAAAGAGCCGGGAGTATATTCGGGATTATTTTGGATGGGGAGTGAGCGAGAAGGTGCTTAAGGAGGTTTATGGAAATTGACCGAGCCGTGTGTGGGGATTATTCTGGTAAATTACCGGGGCGCGGGGGATACCATAGAGTGTATCCAAAGCCTGCGAAAGATGGAGTATTGCAATTATTTTATCGTAGTCGTAGACAATCACAGCAAAGACGGGTCCCTGAAACGTCTATATGAAGAAAGACGGAAATGGGATTTCGAGATAATCGAGATGGATGACAACCGGGGATTCGCGGCAGGAAACAACGCGGGGATCCGGCATGCCCTGAACAAGGGCGCGGAGTATGTGCTTCTTTTAAACAATGACACCCTGGTGGATCCAAAGTGCCTGACCCATCTGATCCGGGCCCATGAGGAGACGAAACGCTGCGGGATCACCATAGGAAAGATCTGCTACGCAGATGAGAGAAATAAGCTTTGGTACGCCGGCGGGGCCCTGGATCTAAAAAAGGGGAAGGCTTCCCAGAGGGGATTGGGAAAGATAGATGACCACAGATGGGATGCCAGGGAAGAGGTCAGTTTCGCCACAGGGTGCTGCATGTGCATTCGTGGGAAACTGTTTGAAAAGACCGGTCTTCTGGATGAAGATTATTTTCTCTATGAAGAAGATGTGGAATTCTGCCATCGGGTTTCCCGAAGCAAAGCCAAGATCATATATGAGCCTGCAGCAGTGATTTTCCACAAGGTCAGCGCCAGCACCAGCGGCGGGAGAGGGAAAAAGATGTCCCCGGTTACCCAGTACTACATGGTGAGGAACCGGTACATTTTTCTGAAAAGGACGATTCCCCAAGGCCGGCGCAGACTGTATCCTTACGGGTACTGCCTGGCCATGTATCTGTATTACTGGCTGAGGGGATTTATGGATATGAAATATATTTTATGGGGAATTTACGATTTTTCCAGAGGAGTCACAGGGAAAAGCAAAAGGAGATTGAGGGGATCGGCGTGAAAATCGGAGTGGTGATCGTAACTTATAACAGAAAAGATGAATTAAAGAAGGTGCTGAAGCTGTTTGATAGGCAGACTTCCCAGCCAGAGTATGTGATGGTGATTGATAACGCCAGCACAGACGGCACCCGGGAGGCGCTGGAGCAGTGGAGGGAAGAAGCAGCAGGCTATAAAAAAATCGCTGTCCATATGGAGAGCAATATGGGAGGCAGCGGCGGTTTTTATGAAGGGCTGCGCCGTGGGGAGGAGTTGGGAGCAGAGTGGATCTGGGTCTCGGACGACGACGCCTTTCCCGAGCCCGATGCCCTGGAGCAGGCAGAAAAATACCTGACAGAACATGAAAGCCGCCTCCCTGAGCTGTCAGCGATCTGTGGGATGGTGATCAACCAGGGAAAAATCGATACCAAGCACCGCAAGAGATACTATCCTAAGGGCATCGGGATCGTGGAGGAATGTATCTCGGAGGAGGAATATAACAAGAAGTCATTCGCGCTGAACGCGTTTTCTTACGTGGGGACCATTATCAGCAAACAGAAGTTAAAGGAAGCGGGCCTTACCAACAAGGATTACTTTATCTGGTGGGATGACACGGAACACAGCCTGCGGCTGAGCAAGGTGGGGAAGATCCTCTGCGTCCCGGCCATCAAGATCCATCACGATGTGGAGGAGACGGAGCGGGTGCTGAATTGGAAGACCTACTATGGGTTCCGGAATATGACCGACATGTACCGGAGACATATGCCCAGGGCGTGCTATGGGTATTTTTGCCTGAAGATCGTGGTGAAGGTGTGGATTTCCAAGGTGTTTGGGTGGAAGAAGGAGGAGATGGGAATCCTTGAGGACGCCTATGAGGATGTGAAGAAAGGGCGATTCGGGCTGCATCCGGTGTATCGGGCGGGGTGGAAGGCTGATTGATGGAATTATTAAGCTGCCAAGTACTGATTTTTGATATATTTTTGCGGAAAATCGGTACTTTTGGGGCTTTTTGCGCATTTGGCAAAATAAAACTATTGACGCGAGACAAATAAATGGTTATACTCTTTACCTAGGAAAGCAGTTTTTCGGTCGTCTGGTCAGCACAGATGGCTTGGTTGTGATGGATAGACTTATTTGTATGCTATTGTCAGGGAAGGAGCATCTATTTTTTTAAATATAAAAGTTCAAATAATATTAATTATTAAAATATTAATGAAGCGAATTTCCTGATGTTGTGCATACCAGTCCTGATCGTAGCAAGGTGGGGCGAATACCCCGCTCTTGTGAAAGGCAAACGTTCTTGGGGGAATTGAGTGCTTGCATCGGGGAAGTTTATTAAATTGCCATATAAGATATGCTATTATGTACAAGGTCGAAAAAATGCTCTTTATTTTAGGATGGATAGATGAGGCAATAATGAGGTAGTAATTATGAGTAATTATAAACCAGCTCAGCAAGAAGCTGTTTTAGGAGTCAATCCAAGAATTGAAATTTTGGACACAATAATAGATGTACTTGATATGAATCAGACAATAGATCTGGTAGAGGAATACGTTCAAAAAAAGGTTCCTTTACATCTTATTGGAGTGAATGCGGATAAAATCAATGAATTAAAGCACAATAGAAGACTAAAGCAGATTGTTAATAGCTGCGGCATTATTAATGCGGATGGTGCATCTGTGGTTATGGCGAGTAAATTTTTAGGGAATCCGCTTCCAGAACGAGTAGCTGGCATTGATTTGATGGAAAGTCTTGTGGCGCTCAGCGAAGAAAAGGGATATAGAGTTTATCTTTTAGGAGCCAAACAGGAGATCGTTGAAAAGACAGCAAAGGTTTTGCTGGAAAATCATCCTAAATTAAATATTGTTGGAATACATAATGGCTATTTTAAGGAAGAAGAATGGCCGAAAATTTCAGCTGAAATTAAGGAGAAGAGCCCAGAGTTCATTTTTGTGGGTATCACGTCGCCATTGAAAGAGTACCTAGTTGAATACTTACAGGATGACGGGAATAATGGCGTGTTCATGGGAGTGGGGGGGAGTTTTGATGTTATTTCGGGCAAAATTTCTCGTGCGCCGAAATGGATGCAGAAACTTTACTTAGAATGGCTGTTTAGAGTGATACAGGAGCCAAAGAGGCTATTTAAACGCTATTTTGTAGGAAACTGGATATTTGTAAAAGACGTACTGATGGAAAAAATAAAAATATAATGCCATTAAAGTGAAATGTTAGTAAGAGAAAAGGCTAAATCAGCGCACGAGGATTTATAAATGAAAAAGATAATGTTGGTCTTTGGGACTCGACCAGAGGCAATTAAAATGTGTCCTTTGATAAATGAATTGAAAAAGAGAGAGGGAATAAAAACGATTGTCTGTGTGACAGGACAGCACAGAGAAATGCTGGATCAGGTATTGAAAATATTTCATGTTATTCCAGACTATGATCTTTCCATAATGAAACAAGGACAGAATCTTTTTGATATAACGACAAGTATACTTGACAAAATTAAGGCTATCCTGGAAGAGGTGAAACCAAATTTGTGTCTGATACATGGGGATACTTCTACCGCTTTTGTTACCGCATTGGCTTGTTTTTATACGCAAGTCCCGGTTGGTCATGTGGAAGCTGGTCTTCGAACATATAACATTTATTCTCCATATCCTGAGGAATTTAACAGACAGGCGGTTAGTATTATCAGTCGGTTTAACTTTGCGCCAACAGAGTTGGCAAAGAAACATCTATTAGATGAAGGCAAGGATGCGTCAACAATTTATGTAACAGGAAACACGGTTATTGACGCAATGCGGCATACAGTCGTCGATAACTACCACCACCCAGAATTGGACTGGGCTGGTAGTGATAGAATGATTTTTATTACAGCGCATAGGAGGGAAAATCTAGGACAACCGATGCGCAATATGTTTCGGGCAATCAGACGTGTATTGGATGAACACTCGGATGTAAAAGCAATTTATCCTATTCACATGAATCCGGTAGTTCGGAGAGCCGCAGATGACGAACTGGGCGATTGTACCAAAATTCATATTATTGAACCAATCGATGTATTCGATTGTCATAATTTCGAGGCAAGGTGTTTCTTGTGCTTGACAGATTCAGGAGGAATTCAGGAGGAGTGTCCATCTTATGGCAAACCCGTACTTGTAATGCGCGATACGACAGAGCGGCCAGAGGGGATGGAGGCAGGTACATTGAAACTTGTTGGCACAAATGAAGATAAGATCTATGAATGGTTTACAAAACTTCTAGATGATGAAAAGGAATACGCCAAGATGGCTCATGCCGTCAATCCGTATGGGGATGGACATGCGTCGGAACGAATTGCGGATATACTAGAGGAAAAATTATAATGAATATATTGCACATTTCACGGACTATGGGGCAAGGTGGAGCGGAAAAGATAGTTTATCAACTGTGCAAAGATATTGATGGATATAAACAGATAATCGCCTCAAACGGTGGAATTTATACAGAAGAATTAAGAAATGTTGGGATAAAACATTTTCAAATTCCAGATATTGCTAAGAAGAATCCGGTAGTTGTTTTAAAAACTTTTTTCATACTGAGGTCCATTGTTTACCATAATAATGTAGATATTATACATACACATCATAGGATGGCGGCATTTTACGCACGACTTATTCAGATATTTCATAGAAAAGTTAAACACGTTTATACAGCCCACAATGTGTTTTATGGAAAATCTAAGTTGATGAGATTTGCTTTAGAAAATGCAGTTGTTGTAGCGGTCGGAGACGGTGTCAAAAGGAATCTGATGGCTGAGTATAAGATTTCCGAATCGAGGATACATGTAATATATAATGCGGTGGATACTTCTCATATATCCAATTATCGGAATGAAAGAATAGAGAAACTTATAAATGAAGAAAACTATGTCATTGGGACCATAGGGAGATTGTCAGAACAGAAAGGTATGGACATATTTATACAGGCAATGAAAATAGTCTCTGAAAAGATTCCAAAGCTTAAAGCTGTTGTAATCGGTGATGGTGAGTTGAAAGATGAGTTACAGAGAATGGTTTCAGAATTGGAATTACAGAAGACAATATATTTTCTTGGATATCAATCCCATATTCTTGAAATTATTGGTCAGTTACAATTTATAGTTCTTGCTTCAAGGTGGGAAGGGTTACCGTTAACACCGATCGAGACATTTTCCCAAGGGAAAACGATAATTGCTACTGACATACCGGGAAATAATGAAGTTATTAAAGATGGGGAGAATGGTATATTGATTGCTGAGGGAGACTATGAAGAACTTGCAGATCAAATTATCAATCTCGCTAACGATAGTGTTAAGAAGATTAAACTGGAAGATTCAGCATCGAGAACATATATCACCAGTTATTGTTACCATGATTTTATAGATAAATATAAGAAAATTTATGATAAAGGGGGCTTATGTCATGTGGAGTAAAGTGCTAAAAAATAGAATATGCGGAGAACTTTACGATTTTTATAAAAATAGATAATAAAGTATGGAATAGAATTATATCAACGACTTTTAAAAGATTACAATTGGGTATGACATCATAATTACGTCTGGAATGGTTGCTAATAGAGGGAAAACAGATCAGAAATTATGGAAGGATATTCCTGAAAAAATAAGAAACACGGTGAATTAAGATGAAATTAGTCAGTGTAATTGTTCCTGTTTATAATGTGGAAAAATATTTATGTGATTGTTTAAATAGTATTATAGCACAAACGTATAAAAACATAGAGGTCATTATTGTTGATGACGGTTCACAAGACAATAGTGGGGAAATATGTGATAGATATGCGAGAAAATATAACAATATTTATGTTGTACATAAGAAAAATGAAGGACTTGGAATGGCAAGGAATACGGGCCTAGATATTGCAAAGGGAGAATATGTATATTTCTTAGATTCCGACGATTATATTGATCCTACACAAATAGAAATTTTATATAAAATGGTAAAATATTATGGAGTAGATGCTTGTTTCGTTGGCTTTAAAGCCGTAGATGAAAAGGGTAGTTTACTCTATGAGCGGAAATATAAGACTGAGATTTTTGAAGGAGAAAAAGCCAAAACAAAATTATTGCCTAAAATGTTGGGATCTTCTCCTCATTGTTCAGATAGTATTGAAATGAGTGCTAGCGCCCAGTTATACTCCATGAAACCTATAAGAGAATATGGTTTGTCATTTTGTTCCGAAAGGGAACTAATATCGGAAGATTTAGTATTTAATATTGATTATTTGCAGTATGCGAATGGAGCCTGTACGCTTTCTGAGGTTGGCAATTATTATAGACAAAATCCGGAATCACTAACCCACTCATACTTGGATAATAGATTTGAAAAGAGCAAATTGTTTTATGTTGCTATTTTACAAAAGCTAAAAACACTTGGATATAAGGGCAGAGATTTGCAAAGGTTACAAAAATCCTTTTTTATAAATATCCGTATGTCAATAAAACAAGAAGTAAGTGGAGGTTCTCCAAACAATTTTAGAGAAAAGATAAAAATAATCAAGGATATTTGTAAAGATGAAATTGTAGTAAAATCATTATCTGAATATCCTGTAAATGAACTGGGTTTAAAACAACAAATTTTTTTAATTTTAGTAAAGTACAAAATGGCAGTTTTATTGGGAATATTATTATGATGAAAAAAATATATATCGAATTCCTAAGAATAATCGGTATCTTGTTAGTGATTTTTAATCACACAGGGTATAATGGATTTTTATTATATTTGGTTCGAAAAGAATCAATATTGTATCCATTGTATATGTTCTGTTCAGTTGGCTGTAAGGTTGCGATATTTTTATTCTTGATGATAACAGGAGCTGTTTTAATAGAGAAGGAGGAAACTTATAAAACTATTATATTAAAAAGAGCCCTGAAAATAGTATTGTTAATTTTTATATTTTCTATTATACAGTATTTTGTAATGCTTTTTACACATGATGATATTCCATTAAAATTATCTTACTTCTTAAATAGAATATATTCAGGTAAATTCGCTACGGCTTATTGGTATTTATATCTGTATTTAGGAATTTTAATCATGTTGCCAATAGTTAGAATACTAGTTCAAAATATGAAAAAAAGAGATTATTACTATATATTTACTGTTTATTTAGCGTTTCGATTGAATACTGTAATTTCTTATATTTTAACAAATGGACAGTGTAGATTAAATGGCAATATTGAAGACAGTATGATTCCATGGACTCTGGTTTATGTTTTACTGGGGCATTATATTGCAAATATTGTAAAAGATGATGAATTATCTGGAAGAAAAGCATGTTGCTATCTTGCAGTCGGATTTGGGTCAATTATCCTAACCTGTGTTATTACTCAATATAGAATAACTATAGATGAAACGGCAGATCCTCAAGGGTTTTACAATAGTTTTATAATGATCCCTTCAGCGGCAATTTTTTATTCTATACGTTATTTTTTTTCATGCAAACAGCTATATATAAATGAAAACGTAAAAAGAATTATTTGTACTTTGGGATCGTGTACATTAGGAGTTATGCTTATTGAGAATATTTTGCGAGATTGCTTTTCTTGGATTGTAGATTGTTTGAAAGGCTATATTTCAAAATTTCCGGCATGTATAGTGTGGGTAATTACAGTCTATATTTTTGGAGTTATAATTACCCTCGCAATTAAAAGGATACCTGTGCTGAAAAAACTATTGTAATAAAGATATAAAACATTTTTAGGAGGTATGCTATGAAAATTATGGCAATTGGTGCGCATTTAGATGACATAGAGATTGCTTGTGGGGGCACACTGGCAAAAGCTGTGGAAGAAGGACATATTGTTAAAGTTATGGTAATGAGTAAGTCAGGATATACAAATAAGGACGGAAAGGTACAGCGTTCAGATGCAGTTGCGATTGAAGAAGGATATAATGCTTTACATACACTTGGGATTCAAGATATTGAAATTCAGGATTTTCCAACAAAGGATATCCCATTTCGGTCGGACGTGGTAAATGTACTTGATATCAGCATAAATGCGTTTAATCCAGATATTATATTTACACATCACCCTTTTGATACACACCAGGCGCATGTAGGGGTAAGTAATGCTACCATAGCAGCTGCGCGACGGAAGAATACCGTATTTTTTTATGAGCCAATATCTCCATCGGGACGTTCTTATGTAGCATTTAAACCGCAATTATATGTTGATATTGAGAGCACGATTCATAAAAAAATCGCTTCCCTTAGAGAACATAAGTCTGAATACAATAAATTTGGAGCAGAAGACTGGATCGAAGGGGTTCATTGCCGTTGCGGTTTTAGAGGGTATGAGATCGGAAAAAGGTATGCGGAGGCATTTGAAATACTTAGGATAGAGATGAGTTTTAATAATAAAACCTCGCTAATATAAAATTAGCCTAGAATATTTAAAAATGAGTGAAAATCGTGAAAGAAAAATATAAATACTTATTAAAAAATACAGGGCTATTGTTTATAAGTAATTTTACATCAAAGATACTTGTTTTTTTTCTTGTCCCTTTATATACAAGTATTCTTACCACTGCCGAATATGGGACTTATGATTTGTTATACTCGATAATCCAGATGATGGTCCCTGTTCTAAGCTTAAATATAATTGATGCTGTGATGAGATTTACCATTGGAGAAGATTTTGATAGTCAGAGATTGACATTTTCTATTGGTTTAAAATATACTCTTTTTTCAATAGTGCTATTTATAGCAATAGTGATGATTGGAAAGCAAATCAAAATATTTGAGAGCTATACCCAATTTTGTTTAGAAGTGATTTTGCTTTTTAGTGCTTACGGTTTTTATAACTTTATTACTCAATTTGCGCGTGGAATTGACGATGTATCCGGAATTGCTATTTCTGGTGTAATTAGCACTGTAGTTATGCTTTCCTTTAATATTTTGTTTTTAATGGTTTTTGACTGGAAAATCCATGGCTTTTTTTTCGCAATGGGGTTTTCGATGATAGTTCCTACAGCTTATTTGATAATGCGAGACAAAATATGGAATTATATTACATATAAGGACATTCTTGCGGGCTCCCTTCCTAAAGAAAAGGAGATGCTTAATTATGCTCTTCCATTGATATTTATAACTTTAAGCTGGCACATCAATAATGTTTCTGATCGGTATGTTGTTACGCTATTATGTGGTATTAGCGCTAATGGAATTTATTCCGTTAGTTATAAGTTACCGGCAATACTAAATGCTGTTCAAACAGTTTTTATTCAGGCATGGCAGTTATCAGCAATTAAGGAGTATCGTTCTGAGAAAAGTGTAATGTTTTACAAAGTAATTTATCAGGGCTATCAAATCATTATGGTTATTTTATGTTCCTTACTAATAATAGGAACAAAAGTAATTTCTAGGATACTTTTTTCGAATGATTTTTATAATGCCTGGGTATATGTGCCAGTGTTGTTATTATCAGTTGTATTTAATACAATGTCTGGAGCTATAGGGGGTGTTTTTTCTGCTACAAAACAGTCAAAAAAAATGGCCACATCCGCAATCACAGGAGCGATAGTAAATACCTTTTTAAATTTTCTATTAGTATATCAATTGGGCCCAATGGGAGCAGCTATTGCTACGGTGGTATCAAGTGGAGTAATTTGGATTATGCGTATGAAGGCAGCATCAAAAATTATTAATTTAAATTTAAATTTGAGTCTACATATATTTCAATATATTTTATTAATAATACAAATAGTAGTACGTATCAGAGTAGGTGATATTTTTACTCATATATTGATTCAAATAGTACTTATCTCAATAATTGTTATTACTATAATAGAAGAACTAAAGCAAATAAGAAAGGAAGGCAATAGGTGATAAAAGAACGAATTCGTTCCAGTATATTATACAAACCCTTAAGTTATATTAGAGCTGACTTCAATGAGTTTCCGATGCGTTTTGCGGCTTTCTTTTTTCGAAAACTTCCAATCAAAAAGGGTAAGATAGTTATAGAAAACGCAAACTTAAGAGAACCAAAAATTTTGACAGATGCATTGATTCAAAATGATAGTGGATATGACATTGTATGGATTGTTTCCCAGAATTACAAATATCCAAAGGAAGTTAGAGTAGTTAGACCAAAATCTTTACAATATGTTTATGAGTTATCAACAGCTGGAATATGGATCGATAATAGTAGAAAAGAATATTGGGTAAAAAAAAGAAAGGGGCAGTTATATATTCAAACATGGCATAGTCCAGTGTGTATTAAAAAAGTAGAAAATGATGCTATTAATGGCCTCTCACCGTCTTATATAAGAGCGGCCAAAAGAGATTCTCGAAATATAAATTATTTTGTAGCAGAGTCAAAATGGAGAGAAAAAAATATATATGACGCTTTTTGGTATAAAGGACCGATAATTAGGGGGGAGTTTAAAGATTTTTTGCTTGATGTAAATATAAATAGAGAAAAAATATTAAAAGATTTAGCTATTCAAAATATTGATCATATTATTTTGTATGTTCCGACATTTAGAAGATTTGAAAATATGGATTGTTATAATATAGACTATGAGATGTTATTAGCCAGTTTATCACAAAAGTATGGTGGAAATTGGTGTGTAATAGTCCGTTTGCATCCTTCAATTGCTAACAAAGATAGTTTTATGATGTACAGTCAAAAGATAATTAATGGTACAGCATATCAACCTTTAAGTGATTTGATCAATATAGCGGATTTTATAATAACAGATTACTCAGGTTGTCTGTTCCACGGATATAGAGCACAAAAACCGGTATTCATCTATGCGTCTGACATAGATACGTATTTGAATAGTGAAAGAGGAAGCTATTTTAATTTCGACCAGCTTCCATCACCAGTGGCTAGAACAAATAGCGAATTACTTACAAATATACTTAATTTCGATAAAAAGAAATACGAGGAGGAACGTAAGACATTCATAAATAATATTGGATACTTTGAATCTGATGCAGCACAGCAAATTGTAGAAATTATTTATAAATATGTTGGGTATTAATTATTTTGCTATATGAGGAGAAATATTATGATAGTAGGGTATACAACAGGTGTTTATGATATGTTCCATATTGGTCATTTAAATATTATAAAAAGAGCTAAGCAAAATTGTGACTATTTAATAGTTGGAGTTAGTACAGATGAGTTGGTCATCAAGGAAAAGGGTAAAATCCCAGTAATACCTTATCAAGAAAGAACAGCAATTGTAGAGGCCATAAAATATGTAGATATAGTTGTGCCACAAGTAGACAAAAATAAAATGGCTGCTTGGAAAAAATACCATTTTAATAAAATGTTTGTAGGCTCCGATTGGAAAGGTACCGAAGTATGGAATGCATATGAGAAAGAATTTGAGCCTCTTGGCATTGAAATTGTGTATCTACCGCATACTGATGGCATAACAAGCACTATGCTAACAAGTGTTATAAAAAATTTAAATAGAGAATAGTCTGCATTAGATTCAAAAGGGGTAGGTATATAGAATGAGAATAAATAGAAGATTAGTAAGCCTCTTATATATTATATCGGTGACAATTGCTTTTACTACAAGGTATGCAGATTTCTCATATAAGAATAATCATGTACAGTTGGGAATAGCGACTATATGGATAACTATAGCCTTTGCACAGATGGTTTTAAATAAATTTTGTTTTAAAGAATTACATCGGAATGAATATATCTGGATTATAAAGATATATTTATTGCCTCATATAGTAATTCATTTTTATACGATTGTGTTGATGATTTTGGGAAAGGTATCTTGGAATTACTTTTCAACCAATATTTCCGTATATATTCCTACATTATTTGCATTGTCATCGTTGTATTTATTTAAAGTGGATGCTTTCAAATATTGCTTTATAGCCATGGGAATTTCATGGATTTTATCGGTTAGCATTAGTCTTATAATTAAAGGGCCATTAATATTTCCTCATGCACTCATCCAGGCCTATATCAATCCATATGATAATTTGGG
Organism: uncultured Hungatella sp.; assembly: GCA_947066955.1. Lineage (GTDB taxonomy): Bacteria > Bacillota > Clostridia > Lachnospirales > Lachnospiraceae > UBA3402. The sequence continues at coordinate 40,441 of CAMTAF010000002.1, read as the reverse complement.
TGGTTTGACAATAAACTATTTAGAGTTACATGATCTTGTATTAGCGATAGGATATGTTTTGACTTTTTATTTGGCGATAAAAAGGAGATATAAGAAAAAAGACTTTATTTATTTTAATATAGCATTTATTATAATGATTCTTGGAATAAAGAGGATTTCAATATTAGGAATAATTTTAGCTGTCATGTTTTATAAAATGAATCAAAGATTTTCTTATATAAAACAATATAGGATCTGCCTTTTATCGGGTTGGATAGCGTTTGCTTTGTGTTATGGGTTTATTTGGATATTGTCTAATGGATCCGCCTTTTATGAATTCGCCTCACGTATGGGTGTAAATTTGATGGGGCGAAATTATTACTATAGCGCGATTGTTGGACTGACACAATTTAAACCTTCCTTTTGGGGATTAGGCCGGAATGTAGTAGCAAAATTATTAGCGACGGACCTTTCTTATTTACGTGTAGGCGGGGTTCATAGTGATATATTAAAAATGTTTGCTGAAAATGGTTTCATATTGTTTGGAATTTGGCTATGGTACTATTTGATTTATATAACAAAGCAATATCAAAAAAAATTTAATTATCAAGCCGCAGTGTTATATTTTACGCTTAATATCTATACTTTTATCTTGTACTTAACAGATAATATAGAAGTATATTTTATATGTCAGGTTATACAAATAGTAATTCCTGTTACTTACATTTGGAATTATAATTTAAACAAAAAAATGTAAGTTTTTGATACTTATGATATTAGTAGTTATAGGAAGAAAAGTTTTACATATAGAAAATAACAAGGAGAATGCTATTATATGAATCCGAAATTGAAAAATCACATATTTATTGTTTTCGCAATGGATCATTACAATCCACTTGGGGTAGTGAGAAGTTTAGGGGAAGCGGGAATAAACAGTATAGTCATAGCGCAGAAGAGTAAATCAAAAATTTCTTCTTTTAGTAGATATACCAAAGAATACATTCCAGTAGAGACGACAAAGGAAGGTTATGAATATCTTATAGAAAGATTTCCAATGTGCCCCAATATAGAAGAACGCCCATTTCTAATAACCTGCGATGATCGTACCATTGAATTTTTAGACAGAAGGTATCATGAATGGAAAGATCACTTTATTGGGTTTAATGCGGGAAAGGATTTTGCTATTTCAAAATATATGGACAAATTTAAAATTTTAGAAATAGCAAAAAAATATGGATTAAATACATTAGAAACTCAGGTTGTAGATAGGGGAGTTGTTCCAGAGCAAATTATATATCCTATAATAACTAAATCTATCTCTCCAGTTATAGGAGGTTGGAAATCAGATGTACATATTTGCGACAATGAAAAAGAATTAAAAGAAGCATATAATAAAATTATTGCGCCAAAGGTAGTTATTCAAAAATATATTAATAAAAAAAATGAGTATTGTCTAGACGGATTTTGTGCATTGAAAGGTACTATAATGTTTACAAGTATAGAATCTACATACAATTATTTGATTAAAGGTTATTACAGCCCATATATGACAGTGAGAAATTTTGGCAATGAATCTGTAAAAAACGCCTTAGAGCAGATGATGCAAGAAATAGGATTTGAGGGGATTTATTCTATTGAGTTTTTAATAGATCAAGATGGTACATTTTATTTTAGCGAAATAAATTTTCGGAATTCTACGTGGAGTTATGCGTCTACTTGTGCGGGGATGAATTTGCCTATTCTATGGGCAGAAACAATGCTTACGGGGAAGTTGCCATTGAATGCAAGACAAGAGATACAAGGTGATTTTAAAGCTATGGTTGAACCTATTGACTATGCAAAAAGAGTGAATACTAACAAAATAAGTAAAGGGGAATGGCTTAAGGATTTTAAAGAAGCTAAATGTGGTTATTACTATAGTATAGATGATCCAGAACCTTTTTATGAGTGTGTTAGACAGTGGGATCGACTTGGATAAAACTTAGCTTTTTTCTAAATGACCATTTATAAAATGGTCATTTTCCTCTTTTACCTTCTTTTTTATTGACGTTATTTAGATTATAGCGTATAATATATGCATATAAGACCACTAATGACCACTTAAAGGAGAGTTCGAATGAAAAGAGGAGAAAATATAAGGCTTCGAGCGGATGGCCGATATGAGGCTCGATATATTAAAAGTAGAGATGAGAACGGCAGGATACATTATGGGTGTTGTTATGGTAGGACATATGAAGAAGCAAAAGAGAAGCGGGATTATCAATTGCAACATATCGAAAGAGGAAAGAGAAAAGAGCTAAATCTTTTAGTGTTGGGTGCAGGGGCGCAAGGTTTAGAGATATATGAGATTGCCAAAAACCTTCGAGTCTTTTCAAAGATAGATTTTCTTGATGATAACCCCAACGCTGTTGGTGTGATTGGTAAATGGACTGACATAGAAAATTATCTGGAGGATTATCCGGTAGCTATAGTTGCGGTTGCGGATAAAAAAACCCGATATATATGGATGAAGAAAATTGAAAGACTGGGTTTTATTATTCCAACTTTGGTACATCCGACAGCATATGTTCCAGAAGGAACGGAAATAGGAATTGGAACAGTTATTTGCGCAAGATCAACTATAGCTGTGGGTGTAAAAATAGGGGAAGGTTGTATTGTAACAAGTGGATCTACAGTACCTAAAAGGACAATTATTCCCTCTTGGGGATATTTTGACTTTGACAAATGTATTGCAGATTATCATGAAGAATACAATATATTATCTGTTACTAAAATAGATTAAATGTGAAAAGAAAATGAGGAGTCTTGAAATGAAAATAGGAAATAAACTTAAAGAAAATATTGTATTTATAGTATCAGTAGCTATTGCGATAATGTTAATTATATATGGTAGTATTTATGCTGATAAGCTTTCAGGTATATCAAATAGAATTATGTCTTGGGTTAGTACAAATTTTGGGTGGTTATATATTGCATGTATTTTGGGTTTTATTCTATTTCTGCTTTGGATCACAATGAGCAAATGGGGCAAGATTAGATTGGGAAAGGACAATGAAAAACCTGAATACAGTAATTTTAGCTGGTTTGCTATGTTGTTTTGTGGGGCTACAGGAATAGGCCTTGTGTTTTGGAGCATTGCTGAGCCGATATCTCATTATGTATCTCCTCCGCAGACTATAGAGGCTGGTACTATCGAGGCAGCTGAATTTTCTATTAGAACATGCTTCCTGCATTGGGGAATTACACAATTTTCCTGTTTTGCGATTGTAGGACTCGGGCTTGCTTACTTTCAGTTTAGAAAAGGAAAAAGTTCATTGATTAGTAATCTGTTAGAACCCTTAGTTGGAGAAAAAGCAACTAAAGGTGTTTGGGGTAAGATTGTGGATATATTTTCTGTGGTTGTTAGTTACGCAGGAGTTGCTACTTCTCTTGGCCTTGGAGTTTCTCAGATTTGTGGAGGATTAAATTATCTTGCTGATATACCTAATAATAATAGAACATGGTTTGCTGTCATTTTAGTTATAACACTTGTATTTTTAGCAAGCGCTATAAGCGGTATTGATAAAGGAATAAAGATTCTTTCATCAATAAATGCATATATTGCTATTTTATTATTGATTCTTGCGTTTTTTGTTGGGCCTAAAATTCCAATCCTGAATACACTGGTTAGAAGTACTGGTCAACATATCCAATATTTTTTCTCGGATGTCACTATGATTAGCTCTTTTGGGGATAATACTTGGATTATGAATTGGAGAGTATTCTACTATGCCTGGTTTATTGCGTGGACTCCGTTTGTAGGAATGTTTATTGCGAGAATTTCTAAAGGTAGAACCATACGTGAGTTTATTATTGGCACTGTAATAGCTCCGACAATTTTTACGATTCTTTGGCTTTCTGTTTTTGGGACAATAGCGTTAAGTGTTTCTGGCGAGTGGAGTATGAAAGAATTAGTTAATATGATTGCATCTCCGGAAACAGCAGTGTTTATTGTGTTCGAAAAATATGCTTTTAGTAAGATATTATCAGTGCTAGTTATTATTTTGTTGGCAGTGTTTTTTATTACTTCTGCAGATTCGGCTACCTATTCATTAAGTATGATGACTTCAGGTGGGGATATGGAACCTCCTAAGTATAAAAAAGTTATCTGGGCGATTATTGAAGCGGCGATAGCGTATTTACTGCTATCTGCGGGATCTTTAAAACCGTTGCAAACTATATCAATTGCTGCCTCTCTTCCATTTTTATTTGTTATGATAGCTATGTGTCCGGCACTGGTACGTGAGTTAAAAAAGGAAAAACAAAATTAGTGATAACAGCATTGATGCTAAAAAGTTTTGATTGTGAAAATTGAAAAAAATCTCCCATTTTATTTCAAAAGGGATGGAGAGAGGAAGGGATGGTGATTACATTCAGGGAAGAAAAAAGGAAAGAAGCCCCAAATGGCGGAGCAGATTTTGACGCTTAATTTTGAGGAAGCAGGAGGTAAGAACAGAGAAAACGAAACCTCTGTTCTTTTGAGGGGGGAGTGATATAAATTTAAGTGTCAGTGTTACCCCAGGGACCAGTTCCCTCTTGATTTCCCCCTCCCCAACATGTTAAGATATTAGCAGAAAGGGGAGAGAACCATGGGGCGATATGTAAATTCAGGCAACAGCGCCTTCCAGGTAGCGCTGAATTCGGAGATTTATGTTGACAAGACAGGGCTGATATCCTATACAAACAAAGTTCTTGATACCAACAGTGCCCTGATCTGCAGCAGCCGTCCCCGACGTTTTGGAAAGTCCATTACAGCTAATATGCTGGTCGCTTATTACAGCAAGGGCTGTGATTCGAGGGAAATGTTTGAGGGCAGGAAGATAAGCTTTGACAAAACTTTTCGGAAACATCTGAATCAATATGATGTGATTCATTTTGATGTGCAATGGTGCCGCATTAGCGCAAGATCAGCGGAGGCCACGGTGAGTTATATTGAGAGTAATATTATCAGTGAACTGCGGGAACTCTATCCGGAGCAGGTACCAGATGGAACGCGGTCCCTGCCAGAGGCTTTGGATCGGATCAACAGTGCTTCGGGACAGAAATTTATCATCATTATTGACGAGTGGGATGCGATCATAAGGGATGATGCCGAAAATGTGAAGCTCCAGGAGGAGTACATTGATTTTCTCAGGGGATTGTTCAAGGGGACGCAGCCCACCCGTTTTCTCCATCTGGCCTATCTCACAGGGATTCTTCCGGTAAAAAAGCTTAAGACCCAGTCAGCTCTTAATAATTTTGATGAGTTTACCATGCTTGACGCCAAAGTGATGGCCCCGTATGTAGGATTTACAGAAGATGAAGTGAAAGAGTTATGCGGGAGATATGGAAAAGACTTTGAGGAAGTCAGGCGCTGGTATGACGGATACCTACTGGAAAAACAGCACATCTACAATCCGGAGGCAGTTGTAAGTCTGATGAAGTGGGGAGAATTTCAGAGTTACTGGTCCCAGACAGGGACTTATGAGTCGATCCTTCCGTTGATCAGCAGAGATTTTGATGGCCTGAAAAAGGCTTTAATCACTATGATGTCCGGCGAGGCCGTAAAAGTAAGGACTACCTCTTATCAAAATGATATGGTCAGTTTTAAAAATAAGGATGATATCCTGACCGCGTTGATCCATCTTGGATATCTCGCCTATGATAGGGCGACCCAGACCGCGTTTATTCCTAATGAAGAGCTTCTCAATGAATTTACACAGGCCGTGGAGGAGAATAAGTGGACAGAACTGACAGAGCTTCTGATGAAATCTGACAGACTTATAGAAGCCACATGGGATATGGAGGAGGGAGTTGTGGCTGAGATCGTGGAGGATATCCATATGGAATATGCCTCCAGTATACAGTACAATGATGAAAATTCTTTAAGCAGCGTTCTGAGTATCGCTTACCTTGGGGCTTTGCAGTATTATTTTAAACCTGTGCGGGAACTGCCTACAGGGAAAGGCTTTGCGGATCTGGTATTTATACCGAGAAGAGAATATTCTAATATTCCCGCCTTGTTAATCGAACTGAAATGGAATAAATCCGCGGATTCGGCTATCCGGCAGATTAAAGAGAGAAGATATGGGAAGGTGTTAGAACAATATTCTGGGGAAATTCTGCTGGTGGGGATCTCGTACGATAAGAAGAGTAAAAATCATAGGTGTGTCATTGAGAGAAGCATTTCTGACTTGTAGTAAAGGCGGTGAAAAAAATCCATGAAACATATCGAAACCATATCCACCTGGAACATATTTTTAGAAGCAATTGCAAGCTTAACCTCAGCCGTAAGTCTGGGCTCATCCGGAACTCTGGCTGCCCGCCCTTCTTCTCTGCCAGTTCCGCCCAATCCAAATGCCCAGGAAGCCGAGGATATCAAAAGCGCCTGCATAAGCCTGGTTCATTATTCCGTATCCGACGATCTGGGACATGGTCTCAAGTCCCGCAGCGACCTTTCCGCCATGGAAAAGTCAGGCGCCATAGCTGGCAGCCACATTCTTGTCCGTCTGGCCCGTCATTTTTATCTGGCAGGAGTGGTGGAAGAAAGAGAGACAAAATGGTTATGTGATCTTTTGATGACCCTCCATGCCTTTTTAGGAAACCAGTACTACTTTCCGGCAGATAAAAATATTATTCAGGAGCTCCTCACCCTGGGAGTCAGGTATCCGGTTACGTACCCTCACCGGCCGGATGAATACGATGAGAGAATGGCCCGGTCTGCCCGTTACTTAAAAGACCAGGGATTCAGCCTGTCCGTGGAGATGGGAACCATTTCCTTTTCAGACGATACCGGGCAGGCGCTGTTTGATCTGCTGGAGAGAAAGATCGCCACGATTGGCGGCAATACGATGTTTGGAAAGATTATGAACCGGTATCTGTGCAATTGGTATATACCGGATATAGATCGTTATATATACGGGCGGAAACTGGATCAGGAGAGAAATGATCCCTTTAATCTTTTGCTCCAGTTATCTGCAAAACACCTAAAACAAGTGCCAGATTCTCCGGTAACAGCGGATACAGACGGATTTGCAGAGGAGATCATAACATTGGCGGAGGCGATTCTGGACATCCACGATATCCAGGGAAGTTCCGGCATGGAGTACTCTGTGATGGGAACGGAGCAGTTTCCGGTGTACCTGTTAAATGAGATGATCTTTGACAAGATATGCGTAGCGCCTCAATACAGCGCGAGATTTGTATTGCTGTCCTTAGATTATCTGATAAAGCCCTGGTTTGCCTATGGGAAGAGGGAGTATTCTTATGACGATTATTATAAAGTGGCAGAGCTTGTTCTGAATTTTGAGGGGATTCGCGGGTTTGTTGACGCGGATCATTTGAGGAAGGCCACGGGGATTTCCAGACACCGGTTAAAACAGATCTTAGAAGATCTATCGATTCCCGCGCAAGACGTGAACCGTGAGTTTACTTCTTTGGGCGGCAGGATTAACTTGTTTACCAGACCTGTCATAAGGTTTCCGTCGGAGCCGTACTTGTTCCTGGAACCGCGTTTTTGCGGAATTGGATTTTTCCATGCTGCCTGTGACATCATAAGGCCTAATTACCCTCGTCTGGAGCGGGAGCAGGGGGATGCTGTGGAGAGGATGCTGCGGGATGAGATGGAGAAAAAAGGGTACGGGATTAAGCACGGAAAATATCAGGAGAAAAACGGCATGAAACCGGGAGAGTGTGATCTTGTGCTGCAAAATTCCAGATTAACGTTTATGGAAGTGAAGAAAAAGAGCATTGAGGATGAACTGGGAGTTCTGGATGACGTGACGGTCCTGGAGAACATGACATTTGGAATGGTGAAAGCCCAAAAACAGTGCTTTTTCCACGAGAATTATATCAGGTCCAATGGGAAAATTGATTTTTGTGATACCCGGCAGAAGGTGGTCTGCAAGGCTGGAGATATCCCGGCGTACAAGGTCAGCGTCTGCTATCCGGAATATACTTTTTTGACAAACAAAATGTTCAGTATGAATCTTCTTGAAATCTTGCTGTCAGGGGAATTTAAAGCAGTGGATACAAGTCTTCAGGGGAAGCTGGACAAATTAAATCTGGTGGGAGAAGAGATTCGCCGATGTGTTGTCTCTCAGAACCAGGGACAGAAGATTTCAGCGAGAGACGCGTCATTTTTCTCCCTGTTTACCAGCTTGCAGCAGATCCTGACCGCGGTGTGGTGGTGTGAAAATGAGGAGGAATTTTTTCAGGTTCTTGATGGCTGGATTTACTCTACAGATAAGACATTGGATCCATATGTATCGCTTATCGAGACCAAAAAGACGATGATTGACTCCAATGAAGGCACTGTGAGAAGAAGCATGATGGAGTGGGTGAAAAAGAGAGGCACGGCTACGATGATCGTCGGCTGACCATGCAGGCCGTTGAGGTAATTGGAACCATTCTGGCCTGCATGGTCGTGCAGCTTGGAACAGAGTTCGGATGTTTGCCGGACATCAAAGGGTTTTTTGCAGCATTCCGGACTTTTTGGCGGCCATATACACGTCCTTAAATGATCTTGCCATATTTCCGCCAATCATGATATTGTAGGGTATAACAAGGCCATCTGAAATAATGACATCTTTGAATGGCATAAGGGTAGCGTCCAACATAAGCGGCATTGGCCCATAGGGAAACATCTCTTCCCAGCTTGATATGATTCCGCTTACCTGATACACTTTCTCATCCTCCATGGAGATGAAGATGGATCCTTTTTTCAGATGGCGTTCCAATATAAATTTGCCTCTGACCCGGCGTTTCCATCCGGAAACGATCGCTTTATGTTCCTGCGGCATATCATCCCGACTGGACAGATAATCATCGATCACCGTTACATTGTCCCAAAGCTTATCAGCTACAGCCTTAACTTCATTAGGATTTAAATGTTTAGCTTCTGCTATCTTTACAAGTTTCTCATTCACTTTATATTTTTCATTTACATAGTCAAGCAGCGGCAGCCATAGCTTATAGTATAATTGTCCGTCTTCTGTAGAAAGTGTCATTTGTATTCCCTCCATCTTGACTCAACTTTATTTTCTTGGCGATAATCGATGTCGAAATATTCATACATTTTCTGATTTCCTGTTTCTTTCTGCTAAATTTAATAAGCAAATCTATTGTAGCACGAAGAAGTGTTGAATTCAATAAAAATTTATAGGCAATATACTCTCAAGAGGCCGCGGATATCAAAGCACCCGCATAAGCCCTGCTCTATTCGTCAGCCCCTTTTCCTCCGTCCGCGAAAACGATCTGTCTCTCCATAGACCACTGCTATAAAAACACAGATTGAGAAGAGGCTGATCCACATTCCCGCTTTCAGGCCAGGGATATGATACTGAAAGGAAATATCATATTCCCCGGGGGAGAGGAGAATCCCCATCATGCCGCCGCAGTTCAAGATATCCGTTCTTTTTTCATTGATGTAAGCGCGCCATCCGTTATCGAAGGGGATGCTGAAAAAAACGGCTTTCTCTGATTGAATATCAGCTCTGCATTGAAATCCGGACTGATCGCGGACAAAATCTGTCACTTTATTTTTCTGACTTAATGATACCAGCGCCGGGATCTCGCTGTGATTATCACTGTAATGCGGTTGTTCCCTGTGCTTTAAATGAGAGGAGACGAAATCTTCCTTGCTGCTGTGGATGATTAAATTGTCCAGCATGGCTGCGCCCCGTTTGTCAACAGGAAGCGCGTGAAGCTCCTCCTGAGTCATATAGGAATCCTGGGTAAAGCCGATGGGGCAGACGGGTTCCTCTGTGATGTACCAGGGATTTCCGGATACGGTCAAGGTTTCAAGAGGCGTCTGATCTGGAAGCAGGCTGGATGTCAGACTGTATTTGGCGGCCATGAGTTCTCTGAGACCAGGTACAGAATCTGGCGTCAGGCTGATGTTTAAGCGGTCAAAATCAAAAAGCCTGTGAAAATCATGGACAGAATTGCTTATAGTAGAGCTGAAGGAGCCTGTGCCTGCCGCCTCACCGGTAAAGGTCAAAAGGTTATCGGTCAGGTTATATCGGTACTGGCTGTCGAGATTTTTGAGTTGAAGACCCAGGTGGTAGCGGCCCATGTAGTCGGCGGTGCTTTCTGCCCCTTTTTGGTAGAGATTTACCGCGTAGGAGGTGGTGACAACACAAAAAAGGGAGATCCCGGCCAGGAGACTTCGAGAGGCGGTTCGGTTTTTCCCTGCAGTCAGCCGCCAGACCCATGTCAATAAAAGCCCGGCGAAGGAGATTCCGAAGCTGGCGAGAAACATTTTTTGGTCAAAAATAAAACTGCTTCCTGTCCAGGAGGCCTTATCTAAATATACGGTGACGGCTCCAAAGGCAATCAGAAGAAACATATTTAAAGAGAGCCCGGCTTTTACGGGGTATTCTTCTATGTTGTCAAGAACTGTGACAGATGCTGCCGCTAACATGAGTATAAACATAAACCACCACCGCTTGTAGGACTGCGTAAATAAATAAAAGGCAGAGTCCATAACAGGCGAACAGGAAAAAATCCACAGAATTACCAGCAGTCTTGTCAGCCAGTCCTTTTTCCTTTTGAGAATATAGGAAAATGCCAGGGAGCCGCCGACCATGGGGAGATAGCAGTTCGCGGACATAAAGTACTGGGGCAGGATGGAGGATTGGGAGGACATGGATTCTCCGGGCAGCAAAAATCCTTTTGCCGCCAGCAGCACATAACCGGCATAATAAAAAAGGGTCTGGAGGGACAGGGAGGGGGCGGTTCTGGAACTGCCTGTAATGTACAGGATGGATGGCAAAAAGAGAACAGCCGCCATGCCTGCCCCTGTCATGCCGCAGAGAACACAGGTCAGTCCATTTTTAAAGAACAGAACCAGATCCTTTTTCCAGAATCTCAGTATGTAGTACAGGATCAGAAAGATCACTTCACTGATAAAGAAAAAGAAATTGACCATGCAGTTGATAAACACAGCAAAGATAAACAGGGTCTTTTTGTGATGGTTGATCAGGTTCTCCAGACCAATCAACAGCAGAGGGAAAAAAGCTACCGCGTCGTGAAAGTGAAAAAACAACAAATTGGTGCTCTGAAATCCTGAAAATGAGTAAAGCAGAGCCCCGGCAATGGCGTACGATCTGTTTTTCACGAACATCCTTAAGTACAGATAGGCGGTTACGCCGGCCACCATATATTTCAGGATATAAAACCAGCCCATAAGATAGGGAACCCAGGATTCTGGAAACAGAAATGTGCCCCAGACAAACGGGCTTCCCAGATTGTAGAAGCTGTACGCGCCGACCATATGTGTTCCCAGATCCACATTCCAGCACCAGGTCCCTGTGAAGTTTTTAACACAGTGATTCAGGGCTGTGAGAAACGGAATCTGCTGATAATTGAAGTCATCTCTCAGAAGCAGAATTCCGTTGTGGGAATACATAAAATATCCGAAGGACGCTATGCCGGCTAAAAAGCAGAGCGCCATACAGATGTAAATATTTTTATCTTTTTCCTGGGACATTTTTTATCCTCCTTGCTCGTGAAGGGAAAGCTGGATAAACTGAACTGCATTGCTCTTCCGAGATTTTATGATTAAACCTGCCTTTAGTTTTCCCAGGTTTTAACCCGATATCTATGCCGCAGTGATTTCATCGTCCAATCGTCAAATCTAACGATCCCATCTTTCTGCAGTCTCCCCAAAACAATTCCAGGGTCACGCTCAATTAGGTCCGCGAATAATGTTATGGACTGTAAATCAAATTTTTTTTGTGCCAGAAAATCCTGATATTTTTCCGGTGGTATCAGGCAATTTTCAGCGTATCTATCAGCAGCTTCTTCTTGTCTTCCCGTTTCCTGTTCAAAAGAAATACCATAGTCGCCATTGACAATATGACCAATCTCATGGAAGAGGGTAAACCAAAAAGAATCCGCGTTTAGCCTGCGGTCATTCACCATCAGCATAATATTGTTGCCAATCTTTTTTGTTGCCCCGTTTGTCTTTGAACCAGCAATATGGGGCAGAATAATAAATATCACACCAGTCTCAAGAAAAGCGTTTCGAATCAATGGGTAGAAATCTTCATGATTTTTGGTTAGGGTGAGGGCATAGTCCACAGTGCTCTGAAATTTTTGCTTATCAAATTTTGGAGCCATTATTTTTAGTGCTTTATTGGTTGCGATCTGAACCATCACATTGGCTTTGATAATGCTTCCCTCTGTAATCTCTTTCGTTGAGCTTCTGAAATTGACAGCCATATCTTTTTTGGTGAATACAGAAAGCGTTGCTACGTTAAGAAATTCTCGGACCTGTTTGATCTGTTGGTCTTTTTGCCTTGGCAGATCCGGCAAGCCGTAGTTATCTCTAAAATATTTATAATCAAAATATTCAAAAATTTTACGCTCTCTTTTTAATTCCTCTTCGGATTTAAATTCAGCGATTAAAGCATCGTAAGAGTTCTGCAGATTTAGCCAGTAGTAGATACTTGTTCCCGCCATTCTGGAAAGTTTCATAGCGATGTCAATGGAAAGGCTCTGCTCCCCTCTGACCAGGAGACTGAGATTTTTGGGCGTGGTGTCTAGTCTTTTAGCAAAATCTTCCTGAGTAAGCCTGCTTTGCTCTATAATTTCTTTAATATAGTATCCAGGGTGAAAAGCAATCTTATCATTATATTCAACACAGTTACTCATAATGTCTGCTCACCTCCGTAATCTCCACAATTCTCACATACTCTGCTATCTCGTCAATATTGCAGGGGTCATAGGGCTGTTTATCCCTATTTAAAGGTTGAAGAATAATTCGCCAGGGCTCTCTTATAGATTTAACATCAATAGCAAAATATCCTTCCAAATTCTTTCCTTTCTTATTCTTTAGAGCATGAAATCTAAAAGAGGGTTGGACTATAATATCTTTAATGTTATCAGCGCTGCCAAGAGCGTTTATTCTTGCTAAGAGGCTTTTTGACAATGCCGTGTCACCGCCAAAAAGTTTATTCGCGGCTTTTACACTGGTACACTGCGATTTGACTTTGTCAGACACGTATTCAAGGTTCAAAGCGGTCTCCTCTGTAAAACAAAATTACCTAATTGGTAATTTCATTATAGATTATCTCAACATATTTGTCAATGAGCATATTTAACATTACACCACTGCTTCAATATCTTGCCATGCTCTGGCCGCTTTCGCAGACAAACTCCCTTCCACCCCGTGCGCAATCGAGTAGGGGAGGCTTTCCCCCTACTCGCCGCGCTGGGGCGGGGCCGCGCAAGCGGACACATTTCCCTTCCGCCCCATGTGCAATCGAGTAGGGGAGGCTTTCCCCCTACTCGCCGCGCTGGGGCGGGGCCGCGCAAGCGGACACATTTCCTTTCCGCCCCATGCGCATGAAAAAGAGAGCGGGCTCCCTCAAGCCTCTCGCTCTCTTTTAACAAAACTTCCTATATCAGAGGAGATCCTCTCCTCCGTTTCTTTTGCCTCAGCTGGATTTTCCCCGCGCACAGACACGTAAACCTTGATCTTCGGCTCTGTCCCCGAGGGTCTTGCCACCACGGAGCAGTGATCTTCCAGAAGAAATTGGACCACGTTGGATTTGGGCAGATTGTCAAGGCCGTCTTGATAGTCTAAAAATTTTATAACTTTTTTGCCGCCCAGACAATGGATATCTCTGCGCAGTTTTTCCATGAGCTGTTTCATCTGCGCCGCGCCCCGGGGGCCCTCGAAGTGATAGCAGTGCTGGGTATCCAGGCAGTACCCGAAGGTTTGGTACAACTCTTCAAGCTTATCTGCCAGGGTGATCCCTTGGGCCTTATAAAAATCCGCCATCTCACAGATCAGCAGGGAGGCCGCGACCCCGTCTTTGTCCCTGACATAGGGGCCGCTCAGGTATCCGTAGCTCTCCTCAAAGGCAAAGATAAAGGAATCCAGGCGATCCTCCTTCTCCAGCTCTCCCAGCTTCTCGCCGATAAACTTGAAGCCGGTGAGAACGTTGACAGTGGACACCCCATAGCGGGAGGCAATGGTCTCTGCCATCCCGGTGGTGACGATGGTCTTCATGAACACAGGATTCTCTGGCATGAGTCCAAGGGCTGTGCGGCGGGAGCAGACATAATCCAGGAGAAGCACGCCTGTCTCATTGCCGGACAGGAGCCTGTAGTCTCCGTCAGGGTCTCTCGCGGCGATTCCTACCCGGTCGCAGTCCGGATCCGTGGCCAGCACCAAGTCCGCGCCTTGTTTCCTGGCGTACCGGATTCCCAGCTCCATAGCCTCCTGTACCTCGGGGTTTGGATAGGGACATGTGGGGAAATTGCCGTCTGGCTCCTTCTGTTCCTCCACAACCGTGATATTTTTATATCCCTTCTCGGACAGGGTCCGCAGCACCGGGTGAAGCCCTGTGCCGTTTAAAGGGGAATATACGACAGAGAGGTTCTTTTTTTGGCTGTCGTCTGAAAATGACTGACTTTTCACTGCTTCCACAAAGGCTGTATATACTTTGTCGGGAATATACTGAACGGTTCCTTTTTCAGGCCCGTGGACTCTGTCTTTGGAAGGCCCAAGCTCCTGTGGATGATCCGGCTCTTGTGGATAATCCAGGGCCTTGCCGGCATCATCCGCAGCTTCAGGCATCCCTTTGATATGGGAGAAAATATCCAGTTTCTCAATCTCTTCAAGGATCGCTTTCGCCGCTTGGGAGGTGATCTGGCAGCCATCGGCGCCGTAGACCTTGTAGCCGTTGTAGGCTGATGGATTATGGGAGGCGGTTATCATGACTCCCGCGGCGCATCCCAGCTCCCGGACGGCGAAGGAGAGACACGGGGTGGGCATTAGATCCTTGTAGAGGAAAACATCCAGCCCATTGGCGGCAAAGACGCGGCAGGCCGTCTGGGCGAAGAGCCTGGATTTTATCCGGGAATCGTAGCTCACCGCGATCCGCGGCGCTTCCAGGTCCTCTGATCCCAAGGGCTGGTTTTCGTTTTTCCTGGGAAAAGCATGAAGATTGATATAATCCGCCAATCCCTGGGACGCTTTTGCCACCGTGTACACGTTCATCCGATTGGTTCCTGCACCGATGATGCCTCTGAGACCGCCGGTGCCAAAGGCCAGATTCCTGTAAAACGCGTCCTCTACCTTATCTGGTTCTGTGGCCATGGCCTTTAGTTCTTCCTGGATATCCTGGTCAGCCACGGCTTTTTTCAGCCACAGCTGGTACTGCCTTGGGGTCTCATCCATTTTCCTGCCTCCTTTTTTGGTAATGGCACGCGCCGGAATTACCCCAAAACATGCTTCTCCTTATCATGGACGCTGATGTCCTTTCCCAGCTGAACCTCGATGAGCTTCAGTTCCGTCTCCGCGATCACGGTGTGGCGGCATCCCGCTTTCATGGTGATCACATGGCCGGCTTCGATCTCCTGGTTCAGCCCGTCCACCACGGCCCGGCCTTTTCCGGCGATCACGTGCCACACCTCATCCCGGTTTTTATGGCTGTGGTAGTTCATGCTGTGTCCGGCGTTTAAAGTGACTTTCATGGTCATGCTCTCTTCCTCCACATCCAAAACCCGGAAATTGCCCCAGGATTTTTCTGCGAACATGACTCTCTGGCTGATCTTGTCCACAAAGGGCTTGATGTAGCTGGACTGGCTCTTGTCGGATACCAGGATTCCCTCCGGGCTGGCGGAGATGACCACATCGTGAAGCCCCATGGCCAGCACAGGGACATCCAACTCATTGATTACATGGACATTGGCGCAGCTCTCATCCATGATGGCTTTTCCGATGCTGGGATCTTCCATGGCCTCTGTCAGGGTGTTCCATGTCCCCAAGTCCTTCCATTGGCCGGAGAACCGCATAACCTGGATGGCTTGTTCCTTCTCTGCCACCGCGTAGTCAAAACTGATTTTATCCAGGGTCTCATATTTGGCAAAAAGATCTTCGTAGTCTGTAAAATTGATGAGCTCATGGGCCTTTTTCAGTACATAGTCCAATTTGTAGGCGAACACGCCTCCGTTCCACAAGGCCCCCTGGCGGATATATTTCCCGGCAGTCTCCATGTCTGGCTTTTCCTTAAAAGTGGAGACGGGACTGATGGTTTCGTCGTTTTCCGGGATAATGTATCCGTATTTTTCACTGGGGTAAGTGGGCTCAATGCCCATGAGCACTAAGTTGGCGGTTCCCGTGGAGGCCTGCAGGCTTAATTTTTTCAGGGCCATGAAATAGTCCTGTTCCACGTAAGGGTCCACAGGGCAGACCACTACGGTGTCATCTCCGGAAATTCCCTGGACATCATGGAGATAGGCGGTGGCCAGGGCGATGGCGGGAAAGGTGTCCCTGCGGCAGGGCTCCACAGAGATCCCCACCTTCTCCCCAAGCTGGTTGTGAATAGAAGAAACCTGAGCCCTGGATGTAGCGATGGTCACCGTAGCTTCCGGGTCAGCGGCCAGGATCTGGCGGTATACCCGCTGGACCATGGATTCGTACTGTCCGTCTTTTGTCTTAAAAATCTTGATAAACTGTTTGGAGCGGATATCATTGGAGAGAGGCCACAGCCGCTTTCCCGAACCGCCTGACAGCAGGATAATATTCATATGGAGATCACCTCTCAGCCCTCATGGGGTTATTTAAAAAGTCCTGGTAGGCCAGGCGGATTCCATCCTCCAGCCGGGTCTTGTAGGTCCAGCCCAGGGCAGCGGCTTTGGACACGTCCAGAAGCTTTCTGGGAGTGCCGTTGGGCTTGGACGGATCCCAGAGAATCCGGCCCTCATAGCCGATAACCTTTGCCACTAGCTCCGTGAGCTCTTTGATGGTCAGCTCCTTGCCGGTTCCCGCGTTGACCGTCTCGTTGCCGCTGTAGTTATTCATGAGAAATACGCACAGGTTCGCCAGATCATCCACATACAGAAATTCCCGGAGAGGGCTTCCGTCCCCCCAGCAGGTGACAGAGGGAAGTCCTGCTTCTTTTGCCTCGTGGAACCGGCGGATCAGGGCCGGAAGCACATGGCTGTGAGTGGGATGGTAATTGTCGTTGGGGCCGTAGAGGTTGGTGGGCATGACGCTGATATAGTCGGTGCCGTACTGCCGGTTTAAAAACTCGCAGTATTTCAGCCCTGAGATCTTGGCCAGGGCGTAGGCCTCGTTGCTCTTTTCCAGCTCACTGGTCAGCAGGCAGCTTTCCTTCATGGGCTGGGGAGCCATGCGGGGGTAGATGCAGGAGGAGCCTAAAAACTCCAGCTTTTTGCATCCGTTTTTCCAGGCTGAGTGGATCACATTCATCTCCAGGATCATGTTGTCGTACATAAAGTCAGCCAGGGCGCTCTGATTTGCTTCAATGCCCCCTACCTTGGCGGCGGCAAGAAATACGTATTCCGGTTTTTCCTGGGCAAAGAACTGTTCCACCGCTTCCTGGCGGCACAGGTTCAGTTCCTGGTGAGTCCGGGTAATGATATTGTGATACCCCTGACGTTTCAGCTCTCTTACAATGGCGGAGCCCACCATGCCCCGGTGGCCTGCCACATAAATTTTCCCGTTTTTTTCCATCATTGCCTTTTCTTCCCTTCTATTTTAGCCAGCTCTCTGTCGTGCCGCGCCATGATGGCCACAAGCTCTTCATAGCTGGTTTTTTGAGGGTTCCAGCCGAGAACGGTTTTCGCCTTGGTGGGATCGCCCCACAGGTTGTCCACATCCGTGGGACGGAAATAAGCCGGGTTCACGCACACCAGCATTTTCCCTGTCTTGGCGTCATAGCCCTTTTCCAGCAGCCCCTCTCCTTCCCAATATATATCAAATCCATTGGCTTTGAAAGCCTTTTCCGCAAAATCCCGAACCGTGTGCTGTGTGCCGGTGGCGATGACGAAGTCCTCCGGTTTGTCCTGCTGAAGCATGAGCCACATACACTCCACGTAGTCCTTGGCATAGCCCCAGTCCCGGAGGGAGTCCAAATTGCCCAGCTCCAGATGGTCCTGGAGGCCCTCCGCGATGCGGCCCGCTGCCAGAGTGATCTTTCTGGTGACAAAATTTTCGCCCCGCCGCTCTGACTCGTGGTTAAACAGGATTCCGTTGACAGCGAACATGCCGTAGGCCTCCCGGTATTCCTTAGTGATCCAGAAACCGTACTGTTTGGCCACAGCGTAGGGGCTGTAGGGATGAAAGGGGGTAGTCTCTTTCTGGGGGACTTCCTCCACCTTGCCGTAGAGCTCAGAGGTGGAAGCCTGATAGAAGCGGGTCTTTTTTTCCAGGCCCAGGATGTGGATGGCCTCCAGAGCCCGAAGGACTCCTAAGGCATCCACATCTCCCGAATACTCCGGTACGTCAAAGGATACCTGGACGTGGGACTGGGCAGCTAAATTGTAGAACTCATCCGGTTGTACAATATTGGTGATACGGATCAGGGAGGAGGCGTCTGATAAGTCTCCGTCGTGGATGGTGACAGCCCCCTCTCTGAGAAGATGGTCGATCCTTCCTGTATGGGAAATGGAGGCACGCCTGGTAATTCCGTGGACCTCATAGCCTTTTTCTAAAAGAAATTCTGCCAGGTAAGAGCCGTCCTGGCCCGTAATTCCTGTGATCAATGCCTTTTTCATGGTGGTTTGACTCCTTTTCATTAAATCTTAATTTCCATTGTAAGGGAAGAGAAACCGCTATTCAATCCACAATCTTGATATGGTCTGGTACAATCTTGACTTATATGGTAAAATGGGAATACAGAAGGAGGAGAAGCCTATGGATCCATTATTTCAGGGAACCCTTGTAAATGCCAAGAGAATTATCTACACGCCCTCCAATTTTGCTAGGAATAATCTTTTGCATCTCCAGGAGACAGGGGAGCTCCAGGCCCTGATGCCTCATACCAGCAGCAGACAGGATCTGGTATCTTATTTATTCCTGGTGGTTTTAAAAGGCGCCGGCAATCTGACTTATGACGGTACCTCTTTTGATCTGTCAGCGGGGGACTGCGCGTTTGTGGACTGCCGGAGGGCCTACTCCCACCGGTCGTCAGAAAATTTGTGGACTCTCAAGTGGGTCCATTTTTACGGGCCCAACATGACGGGAATCTATGAGAAATATGTGGAGAGAGGGGGAAGACCTGTGTTCCGTCCCCATGACCCCGGAGTGTGTGGGGAGATTTTGGACCAGCTGTACCAGATCGCCGGATCCTCGGACTATATCAGAGATATGCATATATTTGAAAAAATAACCAGCCTTTTGGCGTTTCTCATGGCAGAAAGCTGGCATCCGGAATACAATACACATATTGGGTCAAAGAGGCAGTCCCTCCAGCATGTAAAAGAGTATCTGGATGAACATTACAGAGAGAGGATCACATTAGATGGGCTGGCCGGAAAATTTTTTATTAATAAATTTTACCTTACCAGGATTTTTAAAGAGCAGTTTGGAACCTCTGTCAACAGTTACCTGGCCCAGGTCCGGGTGACTCACGCCAAGCAGCTTTTAAGGTTCACCGATCTGACTGTGGAGGAGGTGGGCCGCCGGTGCGGCATTGATGAGCCGGCATATTTTGCCCGGGTGTTTAAAAAGGTAGAGGGAGCGGCGCCGGGAGAATACCGGAGGATGTGGTGAGAGGCACGGCCGCGCGCAATGGAGCAGGGGAGGATTTTCCCCTGCCCGCCGCGAGGCCTGTGCGCCGCTTTGGCGGCAAACTTCCACAGCTTTTATGCCTGAGGACCGGGGGAATGATCGGCGTGGCCTTCGTACATTTCCGGAGACGGAAACGCGTATTCGCTGTTATCCATGCGAAACTCCATAACATCCTCTACAGAGCATTTCAAGATGGTACATAACACACCAATGGTGTGAGTAGACACATACTGGTTCTTTTTCAGGCGGTTGATCTGACCAGAACTGAAACCGTATTTTGTAATGAGACGGTACTGGCTGACCTGTTTCTCTTTCATGGTTTTCCATAGTGGCTCATAAGTAATCATTGGTAGCCCTCCTTTATACCTTTATTAAACATCCCTTGTTCAGATAAGTATATTATCCATAAGTGGATTACGGCGATTTAAAACCCCATCATTTGGAATGTAAGGAAATGAATAGCGCTGTTTCTAGCAATTTCCTGTCATATTTCAAAAAATTTACTGTTGTAATGCGGCAGAATGTGGTAGAATGGTTGTTGACATAAGTTTGCAATGCCTGTGAAATAAATAACAATACATATTTTGCACGAAACAGCGTTTTCAAAGGCCTGCAAAAATATACGAAATAGACAAAAGTGTCTAAAAAGGGAAAAAAAGAAGTAAAAATAAAGCATTATAGTAAAATTTGTGCTATAATGGCAGATACGACTGTTATGGGAGTGGAGAGATGTATCAAAAGAGAAGAGCCTTTGAAAATGTTTTGATTTTAGGGTTGGACATTATGAGCATAGCCATCAGCCTGGCAGTTGCGTTCTGGCTGCGCTATGGCCTGATTTACGGGAGGGACAGCCGGGGCGACCAGATGTGGCTGCTGGCATTTATGTTTGCGCTGTATGCGGCGATTAATATTTTTGGAGATTTTAATGATCATTTTTTCAGAAGGGGCGCCTTTGAGGAGTTTGAGAATGTCATTAAAGCGGAAGTGGTGTTCAGCCTGTCGCTGATTTTAATCTTGTTTCTGATCCACCGGAGCAGCGAGATGTCAAGGCTGATCTTTGGTTACTTTATTGTCACCAACACCATTGTGATGTATGCTGCCAGGCTTATTTTCAAGCAGTGTATGCTCACCGGCTACAAGAGGAGCAAGTACAGCAGCCGCCTGCTCATCGTTACCACCTCAGGCCAGGCGGAAAATGTGATCAGGGATATTGTGGATTACAAAGAGTGGAACCGCCTGATTGTGGGTATCGCCCTCACAGACGGAAAAGTGAAAAAGGAGATCTCCGGAATTCCTGTGGTGGCGGACCGGGATTCTCTTCTGGATTATGTGATACATAACGGTGTGGACGAGGTATTCATCATCGACGGTGAGATGAGACGGACGCCTCTGCTGGAAACCTGGGTGAGGGAACTGGAGCAGATGGGGGTCATCGTGGACATTAATATTGATGTGTTCGATATCTCCCACACAGGCAAAAAGAACTTAAACCGGGTGGGAAAGTACGCGGTGGTGACATTTGCCAGGAATCTGTTTTCCACCAGGGAGATGGCGGCCAAGAGAGCCTTAGATGTAGTGGGAAGCCTGGTGGGGATGGTGATCCTTGCCATAGCCACGGTCTTTGTGGCGCCGGCGATTAAGCTGGACTCCCCCGGACCTGTGTTTTTTGGTCAGACAAGAGTGGGAAAGAACGGGCGGAAGTTTACCTTTTATAAATTCCGGTCCATGTATCAGGATGCCGAGGCCAGGAAGAAAGCCCTCATGGAAAAAAATGAGGTCAGCGGCCTCATGTTCAAGATGGAGGATGATCCCCGGATCACCAGAGTGGGCAAGTTTATCCGAAAGACCAGCATCGACGAATTGCCTCAGTTCTGGAACGTGCTCAAAGGCGATATGAGCCTGGTGGGCACCAGGCCGCCTACGGTGGATGAATTTGAACAGTATGAGGCTAAGCACAAGTGCCGCCTGAGCATGACGCCAGGCCTTACAGGGATGTGGCAGATCAGCGGCCGCAGCAATATCAAGGACTTTGATGAAGTGGTGAAGCTGGATATGCAGTATATCGACAACTGGTCGATTCTGCAGGATATTAAGATTTTGATCATGACGGTCAAAGTAGTTCTCACGGGACAGGGTTCCAGGTAGAGACCTGTCTGTCCCGGCAGGACATGCCAACAAGATAAGAAGAGTAAAGGAGATTTAACACATGGACTACAATAATGAATATGAGCAGGAGATTGATCTGAAGGAACTGATGTTTTCCGTACTTCACAAGTGGCGGCCCATGGTGATCCTTGCGGTCGTTCTCATGGTGGCCTTGGGCGGCTACAAGGCGGTTACCACTTTTCGGGCTCTCAGCGACCCGGATGCCCTGGAGGAGGTTCAGGAAAAGTATGAGGAGGATCTGAGAAATTACAACAAGAAGGTGGAGGCTAATGACAGGGAGCTGGAGAACATAAAAGAAGATATCGCCAACCAGGAAGAGTATCTGGAAAAATCCGTTCTCATGAGCTTAAGCCCCTACGACGTGTGGGAGGCCAGGGCAGAGCTGTTTATCAAGACAGACTATGAGATCATACCCAGCATGACCTATCAGAATCCTGACTTTACAGGCGCCGTTCTGCAGCTGTACCAGTCTGCTCTGACCAATGCGGAGTTTATGGACAAGGTGGCTAAGGAGTCGAACCTGGAGAGCCGTTTCTTAAAGGAGCTTGTGACCATCTCGGTCAGAAATAATAATCTTCTGAGCATCCAGGTGAGGCATGAGGACAAAAAGAGCGCCGAGGAAGTGCTGGATCGGTTTGTGGACGGGGTAAAGGGCTTTAAGAATCAGGTTCAGAGGAGTATTGTGAATCATACGGTGACAGAGGTGGACAGAAGCCTGGGCTCTCTGGTGGATCTGTCTATGGCGGACAGGCAGAAGAGCGAGAGCGACCGCCTGATCAGCCTGAATGACCGCCTGGAGGAAAAGAACCGGGAGATCGAGGATATGGAGGAGCCTGAAAAACCGGCTTCATCCTATATGTCGGCCTTTAAAAGCGGCGCGAAATACGGCATTGTAGGATGTGTGCTGGGCGCGTTCGCCATAGCGTTCTTTGCCTGCGTGATGTTTGTGCTCAGCGACAAGGTGTATTCGGCTAAAGAGCTGAAGAACCGGTTCAGGCTGAAGGTGCTGGGAACCCTGCCTTTGGCTAAGACGAAGAAGGCCGGAAAGATCGACAGATGGCTCAATGAGATGGAAGGCCGGGCCTGCGGCAAGGATGAGGAGGAAGAGTACGGACTGATCTCCGCCAATCTCAACAATTATACAGACGGCGCCAAGTCCATTATGGTTGCGGGGAGCGCTGACAAGGATCTCATCGACCAGGTCGCAGAGAAGCTCAGGGGCAAGCTGGAGAATGTGGAGGTGCTGTCCGGCGGCAACCTGCTTTTGAACGCAGAAAGCTTAAAGAAGCTTCCTGAGTGCGACGGCGTGGTTCTGGTAGAGCAGTGCGGCCTGTCTAAGTACAGTTCCGTGGAGCTGGAGATGGAGAAGATTCAGGATCTGGGCAAGAAGGTTGTGGGATGTGTTGTCTTTGAATAACAGATGTGTTTGAAAAATACGGGCCTCATGGACAGGGAGCAGTCCATGAGGCCCGTATTTTTCTGCTGCCTGGGCTCCCTGTACGAAAAAGAGATACGGCCGCAGCCGTATCTCTCCTCAGGCAAAATTATCTGGTACCTTTCCACTTGCCTTCTGAATTCACATAGTAATTATCAACCCAGGTATCTGATGCCATGATGCCGTCTTCATCGAAGTAATACCAGCATCCCTTTTCCTTGAACCATCCCACGGTCTTGTTGCCGTCTTTGTCAAGATAGTAATGGTTGTCGCCGTCTTCAATCCATCCCACAACGCTTTCGCCGTCATCGTTAAGATAGGTCCATGTGCCGTCGTCGTGTTCTGTCCATGTGCCTGCGTAAACAGGCGATACAGACAGGAGCATCATCAGGAAGGAAAGTGCGATCACGATAAATTTTCTTCTGGGCATGCCATCACAACCTCCTTCTCTTTGTAGTCAGCTATATTATAACACAGGGAATATAGGTTTACCAGTGAAAAACCATAATCAAATCTTACGATTTTGGAACAAGTTTCTTACTGATTTTTATAAAGACAGGTATGTTTTCGGGCAGATTGACGAGGATGAAAGAAAATTTTTTTTAGACAGATTTCGACAAAAAGCGACCCCGGGGGAAGAGGCTCCTAAAACCATAGGTAGTGGGTACAATTATAGGGAGATGGCATATATAGTAAAACCTTTGTCTATTAAGAAGACAGGAGAAATTCGCTGCGGGACAAGGGATGTGAATTTGTCGAATTATGCGTTTGAATCTGCTTTTCAAAGATTGGGAAATCATGTATAGTTAATGCATTCTAAAAAAGAGGAGGCCCCAGATGAACGAAACAGATATGATTTCTGAACTGAAGTCAGAAAACAGGAGGCTAAAGGACGACAACCACATGCTGAACAACATTATAGCCCAGCTGCAAAAGACAATAGACCGTTTGATTCTCCGCTATATTTGTGATGGAAAGGAGCGATGAATCCAGCAGGGGAGGCTTTTCCCCTGCTGGCCGCGCCGGGGCGGGGCCGCGCAAGCGGCCACATTTCCCCCCCCCGCCCCGCCGTTACGCGGCAAAAAGACAGTGATTATGGGTTCAGTCGTTCCGGTTCAGAGGCTGCTTTTAAGTCCTTAAGTTCCTCGGCCAATGTCTGTTTTACTTTCAACTGCTTCCAGATGGTCTCGTGCATCCAGTCAATCGTTTTGCTGAGAGAGTTTACCTCGGCTTCCAGCTCCAAAATGTATTGAATGAGAGTGCCTACCAGCTTTCTCTGGCGGTGCAGCTTTTCGGGAGCCGTGATACGGCAGGCCAGAGAAGGCGCGGATTCCACCATTTTGACAGAGATGAGACGGTCTCTTTCCTCGTAGTCCAGAGCGGTAAAATCCTGATAGGGTATGTCCAGCTGTGTCATGGTACAGGAACACTGGTGGCAGACAGCATTTTTGGGAAGCTGATAAAAGGCAAAGTACCCGCATTTGGGGCAATAGTAAACCGATAATTCTCTCATAACGATTCCTCCATATGTAAAGCGGCATGTCCATAGGCAATACCTTTTTTATATAAACGCAAAACACGATGATTTGTAACAAAATATATGAAAAAAACTGCCCAAATATTCCTGTTGGGCAGTTTTCGAATGAACGGATGAATTGTTAAAGAGTTACTGATTACTGTACAATACCGTTAATATCCACGGTCCAGACTACTTCATTGGAATCTTTAAAATCGCGGAAACCGGCGCCAAGGTCCTGACGGGCATTGGACTTTGAGGAGGAAGTGGCTTTCTGGATGGTGCCGGAAGCATTTACCAGATAGTTCTTGCCCTCAAACTGGACGGGAGCGTAGCGTAAGTCAGCGTCTGCCTGCTTGCGCAGACCGTTCTCGTAGATCACATTGTCAAGGATGCCGTGGTAGCCCTGTCCTTTCTGGGAACCTTCCTTGTGGAAGAACCAGGTCTGATTGATGCCGTCATCCTCGTTGAAGATGGTCTGCTTGCCGGTTCTCATAACTCCGTCGTCGCCGAAGTAGTAGGTGGCAGTGGTACCGTCCTCCAAAGTCAGGGTCTGAAGGTCTGTCTGCATCTCGCCCTTGGCATTAAAGCCGTATTTCGCGGAGCCGATGTTGAACAGCTGGATCCCCTCCTGGGCAAAGTAGGGCTGTCCGTTTTTAAAATAGAACTTATACTGCTCATCCTCAGTGCTGACTCCCTGAATCCCCTCGATGGTTCTCCAGCCGGAGGCGCGCTTTCCGTCCTCGTCGTAGTACTGATATCCGGCAGCAGGAGCCTGGGGAGCTTTTACGGCGCCTTCCGCGTTGGAGTCAGAGGCGGTCTCGCCGGAGCCGGTCTCCTGGGGAAGCTTGAACCATCCGGTCTGCATCTTGCCATCTACAAAGGTGTAGTAATTTCCGCTGATCTTCTTGTCAATCTGGTTTGCGATCATCTTTCCTTCTGAATCAAAATAGTGCCATACCATATCCTGGTCAGAAGCGTCATCTTCATTTTCCAGCTGAATCCAGCCCTTTTTCATGACGCCGTCATTGTCGTCGCCAAAGTAGTAGGTGGATCCGTCGATCTCCACAAGGCCTGTGACCATGTGTCCGTCGCTGTCAAAATAGTACTGTTTATCTTCAATGGTTCTGAACTTGGAGACAACAGACTTGCCGTCTTTTCCGTAATAGTACCAGTAGTATTCCGGCGCGTCGCTGGAGCTCCAGTCATCTTCATTGACAACCTTTACCCACTGCTCATAGACTCTCTTGCCGTCAGTGCCAACGTAGTACTCGTCGATCTGACTGTCAAAGCTCAGCTGCCCGTCTTCATCAAGGTAGTACCAGTTGCCGTCTTCCTTTTTCCAGGAATCGGTGAGGGCATATCCGTCTGAGTCATAGAACATCCATGTCCCGTCGGCTTCGATCCAGCCGGTGGCCTCTGCCGCCATTGCGGGAACAGCTAAGCCAGGGGTGAGGGCAGCCATGATTGCTGCGGTGGAAAGTGCTGCGGTCCATTTGATCTGTTTCTTCATAATTTGATTCTCTCCTTTTTTGTGGTTGGTGAAAATCCGCATTTGCATTACTCCTGCATTATAACCCATAGGGGTCTCCCGCGAAAGTGCAGGTTGATGGCAGAAATGGGAGGATTTAAAAAGACTTTTATACCAATGGTATTTGTGGTATACTTATGAAAACATGGGGTGTGGGGAGCAATCCCGGGAAAATGCCTGAAAATGCGGGAAGTTTCGGCTTGTCATCTGCCCCGCGGGGGTCAGAGGCAGGGCCCGGAAGATGAAAAAAATTTTTTTTATCTTTCTGTTGACAGGCTTAAAAACCGGGAAAAAATAAGAAGGAGGACGATCATTTATGAAAATAAAGGTTTCCGATTATATCGCGCAGTTTCTGGTGGACCACGGTATCACCCAGGTGTTCACGGTGACAGGAGGGGGAGCCATGCACCTCAATGACGCCCTGGGGCACAAGGAGGGGCTGAGCTGTCTTTACCAGCACCACGAGCAGGCCTGCGCCATAGCGGCGGAGTGTTACGCCAGGATTCACAACAAGATGGCGACTCTGTGCGTGACCACGGGTCCGGGAGGGACCAACGCCATCACCGGGGTTCTGGGAGGCTGGCTGGACTCCATCCCCATGATGGTTCTGTCGGGCCAGGTCCGGTACGATACCACGGCCAGGTGGTCCGGGGTGGGGATCCGGGCCATGGGCGACCAGGAGTTTGATATTGTGAAAGCCATCGGCTGCATGACAAAGTACAGCGAGATGGTGACGGAGCCTGAGAGAATCCGGTATTGTCTGGAGAAGGCCTTCTATGTGGCCCAGTCGGGCAGGCCCGGGCCCTGCTGGCTGGACATCCCCTTAAATGTCCAGGGCGCCTGGATCGACCCGGATGAGATGGAAGGGTTTGACCCGGAGGAATATGAGGCAGGCCCTGAGGGCGGAAAGCTGCCGGAAAAAGTCAGCGACGAGACGGCGGAGGAGATCCTTGAGAGGATACGAAAGGCTGACCGCCCGGTGCTCAACGGGGGAAACGGCATCCGCATCGCGGGGGCCTACCCGGTGTTTGAGCGGGTGGTGGAGAAGCTGGGAATCCCTGTGGTCACTGGCTGGGACAGCGAGGACTTAATGCCTGACGACCATCCCCTCTATGTGGGGCGGGCCGGAGGCATGGGAGACCGGGCCGGGAATTTCGCTGTCCAGAACAGCGATCTGGTGTTTTCAGTGGGAAGCCGCCTGAGCATCCGCCAGGTGGGTTACAATTATCACACCTGGGCCAGAGCGGCCTACACTATTATCAACGATATTGACGCGGAGGAGCTGAAAAAGCCCAGCATCCATGTGGACATGCCGGTCCACGCCGACGCCAAGGACCTTCTGGAGGCTTTAGAGAGGGCGATGGAGCGGGAACTGGGCATGGAGAGAGCCGAGGGAGCCCTAGCTGGGAAGGTCGTCAGGGCCAGCGAAAAGGAGCTGTCTGAGGAGACAATTTTTGGAGGAGGAACGGGGCTTAAGGGCATGACCTGGGTGGAGACCTGCCGGATGTGGAAGGAGAAATACCCGGTGGTGCAGCCGAAGCACCTGGTGAGGGACGATACAAAGGCGGCAAATGTCTATGCCCTTGTGAAGGAGTTAAGCTCCCGCCTGCCAGAGGGACAGATTACGGTGGTGGGCAACGGCTCCGCCTGCGTGGTGGGGGGACATGCTTTTGTGATTAAGAAGGGACAGCGGTTTATTACAAATTCCGCCGTGGCCTCCATGGGGTATGATCTTCCGGCCGCCATCGGCGCCTGCATGGCAGAGAGGGGCCGGGATATCGTCCTTCTCACAGGGGACGGGAGCATCCAGATGAATATCCAGGAGCTTCAGACCATCATCCATCACCGGATGCCTATCAAGATCTTTTTGATCAACAATGACGGATACCATTCTATCCGCCAGACCCAGAAGAATTTCTTCGGGGAGCCTCTGGTGGGAATCGGGGGGGACAGCCATGACTTGAGCTTTCCGTCCATGGAGAAGCTGGCCTGGGCCTACGGGTACCCCTATGTGAGCGCCCGCCACAACGGGGAACTGGGGGAGGCCATTGAGCGGGCCCTGTCCGCGGAGGGGCCGGTGATCTGCGAGGTCTTTGTGACCATTGACCAGAATTTCGAGCCCAAATCAGCGGCCAAAAGGCTCCCTGACGGAACCATGGTGTCCCCGCCCCTGGAGGATTTGTCCCCGTTCCTGCCAGACGAGGAGATGAACGAGAATATGCTGATCCCCAGGGTGGGACAGCAGGAGAATCTATAGGCAGAGACTCTGCCCCGGTGACGCGGGGCAGAAACAGAATATCGGATAGAAGCGGAGGAGACTATGGAAGCGGAGAAAGACCGGGCAGCGCAGGGAGAAGAAATCCGCGTGGTGGTCACAGGGGCCACCAGCTTTCTGGGGGCGGCCCTGACCAGGGAGCTGGCGGACAGAGGTTATAAAGTCTACGCCGTGGCGCGTCCCCATTCTTCTAATAAAAAGGCCCTTGACGGCGCGGGGGCGGAGATCCTGGAGTTGGAGCTTGGAAAGCTGGACCATATCGGAGAGTTGATAAAGGAACCCTGCCAGGTATTTTTCCACTTTGGCTGGGATGGATCAGGCAGCG
This sequence comes from uncultured Hungatella sp., assembly GCA_947066955.1. Lineage (GTDB taxonomy): Bacteria > Bacillota > Clostridia > Lachnospirales > Lachnospiraceae > UBA3402. The sequence continues at coordinate 11,644 of CAMTAF010000002.1, read as the reverse complement.
CGGGACGCCAGAACACAGAGGTGCAGAGGAAAAATGTGGAGGACAGCGTGAAGGCCCTGGAGGGCGCAAGGAGTCTGGGGTGCCGGCGGTTTGTGTTCAGCGGCTCCCAGGCAGAGTACGGAATCTGCCCCTCTGCCACCAGGGAGGATATGGAGTGCCGCCCGGTGTCGGAGTACGGAAAGGCCAAGGTGGAGTTTGGCCGCCGGGCCAGGGAGCTGTGCGCGAAGTGGAGACAGCAGGGGGAGGGGGACATGGAGTATATCCATGCCCGGATTTTCAGCGTCTACGGTCCAGGGGACCATCCCTGGTCCTTAGTGAACACCTGCCTGGACACATTTTTAAAAGGAGGAGACATGGAGCTGGGGGCCTGTACCCAGCAGTGGAATTTCCTTTATATAGAAGATCTGCTGACAGGGCTTTTGTCCCTGGCGTTTTGCGGGGGCCAGGAGAGGATCGAGGGCATTTACAATGTGGCGGGGGATGAATCCGGCACCAGGAGCCTGAGAGAATTTGTGGAACAGATGTATGACCTGTGCGGACGGCGGGGAAGCCGGGTGTACGGAAAACTTCCGCCCAATGCCGAGGGACTGGCCAACCTGATTCCGGATATCTCTAAGATCAGGAACAGGACCGGCTGGAAGCCGGAGATATCATTTGAAGAGGGAATAAAACGTATGATTGAGATAAAAAATGCCAAAAACAGGTGTCGCTGTATTGTGTGCGGCCACAGCTTCCGGGAGAGAGAACTGCTGAGGCTTGAGAATATGCCGGCTTCTGCCCAGGATATCCCGGAACCAGGGGAGGCAGGCGAGGATCAGGGGATCACCTTGAGGCTCTACCAGTGCCGGCGGTGCGGGCTGGTTCAGTTTGACTGTGAGCCTGTGGGGTATTACAGGGACGTGATCCGCTCAGGCGGCTACACTACCACCATGAAGGAGCTGCGGACCAGCCAGTACCGGCATCTGATGGAGGCTTACGGGCTGGAGGGAAAGAAATTCCTGGAAGCCGGATGCGGGCAGGGGGAATTTCTGGACATGCTGAAGGGATTTCCCGTGGAGGCCTTCGGGGTGGAGCACAGAAAGGACTTGGTGGACAAGGCCGTGAGCCGGGGGCTCAAGGTGACGGAAGGGTTCACGGAGACAGAGGATACCATCCTGGGTGAGGACGGGCCTTATGACGTGTTCTTGTCCTTTAACTTTCTGGAGCATCAGCCGGAGCCGGGGGTAATGCTGGACTGTATCTGGAACAATCTCACCGATTCCGGCATGGGTCTGATCACGGTTCCCAGCCTGGAATATATTCTTAAGTATGACGGCTACTATGAGCTGATCCGGGATCACATTGCTTACTATACATTTGACACCTTGAGGTATCTTCTGGAAAGCCACGGCTTTTTGGTGCTGGAGGAGGAGATGGTGAACCAGGATACCCTGTCGGTGATCGTAAAGAAGACAGGGAGGCCAAAGGGCGCGGCGGGCGGACAGCAGAGGGAGAGCGCCCCTGTGGATGTGAACGGCCTTAAATCCAGCCTTAAGGAGATTCCCGGACAGATCGAAAAACTGTGTCTCAAACTTGAGGCGGAGGGGAAGACCCTGGCTATGTGGGGGGCAGGCCATCAGGGCTTCACCCTGGCGGCCACAACGGCCCTGAGAGACCATGCCAGGTACATCCTGGACTCAGCGCCCTTCAAACAGGGAAAGGTGGCCCCGGCCTCCCATGTGCCCATCGCGGCCCCGGAGGAGTTTGAGAAAGATCCTGTGGATGTGATCTTGATCGCTGCCCCGGGATACACGGAGGAAATCGCCGGGGAGATCCGCAGGCGGTTTGGAGACAGGGTGGAGATTATGGCATTGCGGCGGGATCAGTTGGAGGATTTGTCATGAGAGCGTTTGTGTTGAAAGAGCCCGGTGTTGTGGGGTGGGCCCAGGTGGAGGAACCTTCCCTCACACCCTACGGCGCTGTTTTGGAGCCAGTGGCAGTGGCCCCCTGTTCCTCGGATGTCCACACCGTGTTCGGCGGCGGTTCCAGAAAAGCCCCCAATCTGGTGCTGGGCCACGAGTGTGTGGCCAGGGTGCTGGAGGTGGGGGAGTTTGTGGAAGACTTTAAGCCAGGGGAGGTGGTGGCCGTGCCTGCCATCACGCCGGACTGGAGGGCCAGGGGAATCCAGGAGCACAATTTTAAGCACGCGTCGGCCCCCTTTTCCGGCCACCAGCTGGGCAGAAGCCGGCCAGGGGTGTTCGCGGAGCGGTTTTCGGTTCCTGACGCAGATACCACCCTGGCCAAGATCCCTGAGGGGGTTTCCCTTGAGCAGGCCCTGATGTGCGTGGACGTGGTGACCACCGGTTTTACCGGGGCAGAATACGCGGACATTAAGTTCGGAGACACGGTGGTGGTCATAGGCATCGGCCCCATCGGCCTTATGGCGGTGGCGGGCGCCTCCCTCAAGGGCGCTGCCAGGGTCCTGGCAGTGGGGAGCCGGCCCGTGTGCGCCGCCCTGGCCCTGGAGATGGGGGCCTGCCAGGTGCTGGATTACCATAACGGGGACATTGTGCAGCAGGTCATGGAACAGACGGACGGCCTGGGAGCGGACAGCGTCATTGTCTGCGGCGGCGGGGATGAGGTGTTTGCCCAGGCCATCGACATGGTCCGCTACGGCATCGGCACAGTGTCCAATGTAAATTATTTCGGCGGCACGGGAAATCTCCCGTTCCCCAAGTTCTCCGGAGGCCGGGGCATGGCCGGAAAGACCATACACACGGAGCTGGCCCAGGGAGGGCGAGTGCGCATTGAGCGCATGTTAAAGATGGTGCAGTGGGGGCGGATCAGCCCGGAGAAATTGGTGACCCACCATTTGACCGGATTTTACAAGATCGAGGAGGCCCTGTACCTGATGAGAGATAAGCCCAAAGACCTGGTGAAGGTCATGGTGACAATGAACTAAACGAGAGGAAAATAGTATGAAGACCATCAGCATCGTAGTGCCGTGTTACAATGAGGAGGAGAATGTCCAGGCCATGGCGGACGCCCTGCGGGCCATGTTCAGGGAGAGCCTTCCCTCTTACCGGTATGAGATCATATTTATCGACAATGATTCCAAGGACAGGACCCGGGAGATCATCCGCGGGCTGGCGGGGGAGGACAAGGGGATCAAAGGGATCTTCAATGCCAAGAATTTCGGGCAGTTCAATTCCCCCTACTATGCCATGCTCCAGAGCAGCGGGGACTGCACGGTCTTGATGGCAGCGGATTTCCAGGATCCCGTGGACATGATCCCCAAGTATGTGAAGGAGTGGGAAAATGGCTACCGCATCGTCATAGGGATCAAAAAGTCCAGCCAGGAGAATCCGGTGATGTACTGGCTCAGGGGCTGCTATTACAAGATGATCAAAAAGCTCTCCGATGTGGAGCAGATCGAGCAGTTTACAGGGTTCGGCCTCTATGACCGCCGCTTTATCCAGGTTCTTAGGGATTTGGACGATCCCACCCCCTTTCTCAGGGGGATTGTGGCAGAGCTGGGCTTTCGGAGGAAGGAGATCCCCTATGAGCAGCCAAAGCGCCGGGCAGGGAAGACCAGCAATAATTTTTACAAGCTCTACGACGCGGCCATGCTCAGCGTCACCTCCTACACCAAGGCGGGGCTGCGTTTGGCCACTGTTTTCGGCGGCCTGTGCTGCTGCGCCAGCATGGTGGTGGCTCTTGTGTATCTGGTGATGAAGCTCATGTACTGGGACCGTTTCGCGGCAGGGATGGCGCCTCTTCTCATCGGCATGTGCTTTCTGGGGTCTGTCCAGATCTTTTTTATCGGCATGGTGGGAGAGTACATCCTGGCGATCAACTCCAGGGTTATGAAGCGGCCTCTGGTCATTGAGGAAGAGCGGATCAATTTTGATCAGGAAGAGGAAGAAGACAATGAAGCATAATGTAGATGTGGTCAGGATCCGGGAAAATTCTATCCAGCTCAACGGCTGGGTGATCGGAAAAACTCCCCAGTCCCAGCCAAAGTTCCGGGTGGAGGACAAAGACCACAAGCCCCTCAAATTTAAGTACGTGTCCACCAGGCGGGATGATGTGAGCCAGATCTATTACGGAAAAGTGTATGATAAGGATTTTGGATTCGACATCCAGTTTCCATATAAAAGAGGAAAGGACTACTATCTGGTGATCCTCTGCGACGGCAGAAAGATGCGGATCAAATACAATGAGGAGCTGATCGAGAAGCGGTCCAGCGTGGCTCACAAGCGGATGCAGAAGATAAAGGACTTGATGAACATGGAGACCGTCCATGTGGCCCTGGATTTCTGGAAGGAGAACGGGCTGTGGGCCTTGTTTGTGAAATCGGTCCACAAGCTCCAGGGGCTTGACAATGACTATGATTACGGGGAGTGGTACTCTCTCACCAAGCCCACGGAAGAGGAGCTGGAGAGGCAGAGGAGGGAGACGTGGGACAATGGCCCCAAGTTTTCCATTGTCATGCCCCTCTACCGGACGCCGGAGAAATATCTTCGGGAGATGCTGGATTCCATCGCTGCCCAGACTTACGGGAACTGGGAGCTGTGCATGGCGGACGGCAGCCCGGAGGGGGAAGATTTGTCCCGGACAGCGAAAAAATACGGGTCAAAGGATTCCCGCTTCCGCTACAAGAGGCTAAACGGGAACCACGGCATCTCAGAGAACACCAATGAGGCCATGGCTATGGCAGAGGGGGATTACATCGTTCTGGCAGACCATGACGACGCCATGACAGAGGATGCCCTCTACCAGTGCGCCAGGGCCATCCGGGAACATCCGGAGTGCGACGTGATCTACTCTGACGAGGATAAGATGGATATGGATGGGGGAGCTTTGTTCGATCCCCATTTCAAACCAGATTTTAACCCGGACCTTCTCACCAGCGTCAACTACATCTGCCACCAGTTTGTGGTAAAGCGGGAGCTGGTGGACCAGGTGGGGGGCTTAAGGAAGGAGTACGACGGGGCCCAGGACTATGACTTCATCTTCCGGTGCACCGAGGCGGCAAAGGGCATTTACCATATTCCAAAGGTCCTGTACCACTGGCGGTGCCACCAGGATTCCACGGCCAGCAACCCCCAGAGCAAGCTTTATGCCTTTGAGGCAGGTTCCAGGGCCATCATGGACCACTACCGGCGCATGGGCATTGAGGCGGAGAGGGTGGAAAAAGGGGTGGACTACGGCATTTACCACACGATCTTTAAGATCCAGGGGGATCCCCTGGTGTCGGTGATCATCCCCAACAAAGACCACCACCAGGACTTGGACCTGTGCGTCAGGGCTATCCTCACCAGAGGCACCTACAAGAACCTGGAGTTTGTGGTGGTGGAGAACAACAGCGTGAAGGAGGAGACCTTCCGATACTACGAGGAGATCCAGAAGGAATTTCCCCAGGTGCGGGTAGTTACCTGGAAAAGGGAGTTCAACTACTCAGCCATTAACAATTTCGGGGTTAAGCACGCAAAGGGCGAATATCTGTTATTTTTAAACAATGACACCGAGCTGATCGCGGAGAATTTTATCGAGGAGATGCTGGGTTTCTGCCAGAGAGAGGATGTGGGCGCTGTGGGGGCAAGGCTTTTGTATCAGGACGACACCATCCAGCACGCCGGCGTGGTGGTAGGGTTCGGCGGGATCGCGGGCCACACCTTTATCGGCCTCCACAAGGCGGAGAACAGCTATTTCCACAGAGCCATGTGCGCCCAGGATTACAGCGCGGTGACGGCGGCCTGCATGATGAGCAAGCGGTCCGTGTTTGACAAGGCAGGGGGATTCAGCGAGGACTTTGCAGTGGCGTTTAATGACATCGACTACTGCATGAAGGTCAGGAGCCTGGGAAAACTGGTGGTCTATGCCCCCTACGCCCTTTTGTACCATTATGAGTCCAAGTCCAGGGGGCTGGAGGACACGCCGGAAAAGGTGGCAAGGTTCAACCGCGAGGTGGCAAAGTTTGGAAGGAAATGGCCGGATATCCTGAGGGCCGGAGATCCCTACTACAATCCAAACCTGACCCTGCGCAAATCCAACTTTGCCCTGAGGGATCTGAAAAAAGAAGGGATCGGGGAGCCCTACAAGCTGGACCCAGCCATCTTGGAGATGATGGAGGAGGAGGAAGGCAAATGCGCAGCATTTTCAGGAGGCCTTCCGACGACATGGCAGGTTCCGCGGAGCGGAGCGTGCCGATACCCTGATAAGGAGGAGGAACTATGAGGGAAAATGGGGAACCCAGGGTCACGGTGATCATACCCAATTACAATGGACTTTCTTTTATGGAACCGTGCATGGAGGCCCTTGGGAAGCAGAGGTGCCGGGACTTTGATATCCTGGTGGTGGACAACGGCTCCACGGACGGAAGCGGCCAGTGGCTGAGGGAGAGAGGGATCCCGGCTATTTTCCTGGAGACCAACACAGGATTTTCCGGGGCAGTCAACGCGGGAATCCGGGCAGCGAAGACCCCCTATGTGCTCCTTTTAAACAATGACACGGAGCCGGAGCCGGACTTTGTGGGGGAGCTGTTGAGAACCATCAGCCGCTCTAAAAAAATCTTTGCCGTCAGCAGCAAGATGGTGCAGCTTTTCCACAGGGACTTGATGGACAGCGCCGGGGACATGTACTCGGTTCTCGGCTGGGCCTACCAGCGTGGTGTGGGCCAGAGTTCACGGGGCTTTAACCGTCCCAGGGAGGTTTTTTCTGCCTGCGCGGGGGCGGCCATATACCGAAGAGAGGTCTTTGAGATTATCGGATATTTCGATGAAAAGCATTTTGCCTACTTAGAGGATATGGACATATGCTACAGGGCCAAAATCTTTGGCTACCACAATCTCTACTGCCCTACAGCCGTGGTTTTCCATGTGGGCAGCGGAACCAGCGGGTCCAAGTACAACAGCTTCAAGGTAAAGCTGGCGGCCCGGAACGGCATTTATCTAAATTATAAGAACATGCCCTGGCCTCAGCTGGCAGTCAACAGCCTGCCCCTGGCGCTGGGGATCCTGGTGAAATACGGATTTTTTAAGAAACTGGGCTTTGAAAAAGAGTACGCGGAAGGGATCCGGGAGGGGTTCGCCACCATGAAAACCTGCAGGAAGGTGGCTTTTAAGGAGGAACATTTGAGCAACTATCTGGCTATCCAGTGGGAGCTGATGACAGGAACTGCGCTGTATGTATACGAATTCAGCAAACGGCAGCTGAAAAAGGTCTGTAAGAGAAGTCTGTAAGAGAAGGGGAAATTTTAGTTGAATATTTCCGGCAGCTGAGGTATACTATTCCCTACGGTCCGGGCATGAATTGCGGGGGCCTGAATGGATATAATTATAGTAAACCTCCATGCGCCCGGCCAGCAAGCGCACCACCGCCCCATGAAAGTTTGGCGGGCGCACTTGGCATCCCTGAATGCATGCCGCCTATTCGGCGGCGGACCTTTATAGTAAAAGATTATTTTATCTTAAGAGAAATTTAATGTCCATGCCGTCTTTTTCATGTATAATGGTTAAGATATGGCAACACATTAATACTAAGGTGAATATTCATGATAAAAGCGAATCAGAAAAAACTGAACAGGCTTCATGTGATCCTGGATGCATTGGTGGTCATCTTGTCTTACAGCTGCGCGTGGCTGATCCTGTATCTGGGCAACCGCAGATTCGGCCCTGAGAGAAAACTTCTGCCTCCTCAGTTTTATTTTTCTGTTTTGATTGTTTTGGTGCCCTTATATCTGGTGTTATATACTTTTTTTCATTTGTATACGCCTAAGAGGGTACAGCAGCGAAGATATGAATTTGCCAACATCTGCAAAGCCAACCTGGCCGGCCTTCTGATGATCTCCATGCTGCTTTTGCTGCTGAAGAAGAACCCTTATTTCCAGCAGTATTCCACAAGGATGGTGTTCTATTTTTTCAGCATTAATCTTGTGGCGGAGACAGCGGAGAGAGATCTGATCCGCCAGATTCTGCGGTCTCTGCGGGGGAGGGGCTACAATCAGAAGCATATTCTGCTCATCGGCTACAGCAGGACGGCGGAGGGGTTTATTGACCGGGTGCGGGCAAACCCCACATGGGGATACCGGGTTTATGGTATGCTGGATGACTATTCTCCCCTGGGAAAGACCTACAAAGGGGTCCGGGTTATCGGCACCATCGCCCAGCTGGATTCGATTCTGGCTTTAAATACCCTGGATGAGATTGCCATTACCTTAAGCCTGGGGGAGTACGCAAAGCTGGAATATATTGTGGCTTCCTGCGAGAAGTCGGGGGTGCACACCAAGTTTATTCCGGATTACAACAACGTGATCCCCACAAGGCCTTACATGGAAGATCTTATGGGGCTGCCGGTGATCAATATACGCCATGTGCCTCTTAATGAGACAGCCAACAAGGTGATGAAGAGAGCAGTGGATATCTTTGGGGCCATTGTGGGAATTATCCTGTTTTCCCCTCTGATGCTGCTGACCGCGGCCATGATTAAGCTCACATCTCCGGGGCCGCTGATTTATTGTCAGGAGAGAGTGGGGCTTCACAACAGGACTTTTAAGATGTACAAGTTCCGTTCCATGGAGGTGCAGCCGCCCTCTGCGGAGAAAAGCAGGTGGACCACGCCCGGGGATTCCAGGGTGACGCCGGTGGGGCGGTTTATCAGGAAGACCAGCTTGGACGAGGTTCCCCAGTTCTTTAATGTCCTTAAAGGGGACATGAGCCTGGTGGGTCCCAGGCCGGAGAGACCGTTTTTTGTGGAAAAGTTTAAGGAGGAGATCCCCAGGTATATGATCAAGCACCAGGTACGCCCGGGGATGACCGGCTGGGCCCAGGTGAACGGGTACAGAGGGGACACCTCCATAACAAAGAGGATAGAACACGATCTGTATTACATTGAAAACTGGACCATGGGTCTGGATTTTCGGATCTTGTTCCTTACATTTTTTAAAGGGTTTATCAATAAGAATGCCTACTGATCCTTGGGGCCGACAGCTGCAAAAAGAATCAGCAGACAATAAACCCTCATGCGCCCGGCAGCGGACGTGCTGCCACGTATGAAAGTTATGGCGGACGCACCACCGTCCCATAAAAGTATGGCGGGCGCATTTGGCATACCTGAATTTAGATCGCCTGACGGCGATGATACTTTCACAGTAAAGACGAGGTTGCGTGCATGAACTATGAGCATAAAGATGGATTTGAGGAGCTGCCCGGAAAAAATCAGAGAAATGGAACAGTAAGGGAAGGCGGGAGAGTCGGCCGGGGGATGGCGGATGGTCCCGCGAGACCGCGGGAGACAAGTGTTCAGAGGACAGGCGGTACAGGCCAGGAGACCCCAAGAAGGCCTCAGAGAGATCCCAGGGAAAATGCCCCCATGGAGGAGAGGTATCAGGGGAGGCCTGTGAGAAGACAGGAACCCGGATCTGAGGAAAGTTATGGGAGGCCGGGGGTCAGGGAGCAGGCAGCGGACAGAAATTTTGGCGCGGGAAGAGCGCCGGGGAACGGACGTCAGACAGGAGCCCCTGAAGGACAGGGATTAAGAAGGCCTGCCCAGGGAGCAAGGCCGGCGGGAGCGGAGAGAGCAGCCGGCACAGGAAGGGTTCCTGGGGATCCAAGGAAGAGCGGAATCCAGGCAGGAAGACAGCCGGGCGGCGCGAATACAGGCGCAAGCCAGACAGGGGCAGGAAGACTGCAGTCAGGCGGAGACGGGATCCGGGGCATGTCAGCTCAGGGAAATAACATTGCCGCCAGGGAGACGGCAGCCGGAAGCAGCACAGGCAGAGTCATGGGTCAGGGGGCAGGCACAGACAGGGCCAGAAGAAAAACAGGGGCAGCGGACGCGGCGGCGGAGACCCCCAGGGAAGCCTTGGCCCAGGCCAAGATCCAGCGTGTAAAGCAAAAAAAGAGGCGACGGCGAATCATAGCCATGATCCTGGCAGAGTGCCTGACGCTTACGGTGATCTTTACCTACGCTTACTTTGCCCGGCGCCTGAATATGATCCAGAGAGAAGATTTTAATAAGGAAGATGTCAGAAACGAAGCGCTTTCTGTAGATGATATAACAAAGATGAAAGGGTACTGGATGATCGCCGTCTTCGGCGTGGACAGCCGAAGCACCAATGTGAGCGCAGGCGTGCAGGCAGATGTGAATATGATCTGCTGTATCAACCAGGACACAGGGGAGATCAAACTGGTATCCGTATATCGGGATACGTATTTAAATATCAATGACAGCAATTCTTACCGGAAGATCAATGCGGCCTATACCAACGGGGGGCCGGAACAGGCATTAAAGGCTCTGAACAAAAATCTGGACTTAGATATTACGGACTATGTCACCTTCAGCTGGAAGGCGGTGGCGGAGGGGATCAATATTCTGGGCGGTGTGGATGTGGAGATCACCAGGCAGGAATTTCGCTATATCAACGCGTTCATTACAGAGACCGTGAAGGCCACCAGCATCGGGTCCCACCAGCTTCCGGCTCCGGGCCTTCATCATCTTGACGGAGTCCAGGCAGTGGCATATGGCCGCCTGAGGCTGATGGATACGGACTATGCCAGGACAGAGAGACAGAGGAAAATCATTGAGCTGGCCTTTGCCAAGGCAAAGCAGGCAGATTACCCGACCCTGAATAATATTTTGGTAACTACCCTGCCCAGCATAAGCACCAATCTGGACTTTGCGGACCTAACGAACTTGGCGCTGAGCATCAGCAAGTATCATATAGGGGAGACGGCAGGATTTCCCTTTGCCAAGGGAAATGCCAACCTTCCGGGAAAGGGTGACTGTGTCATCCCCCAGACTCTGGAGTCCAATGTGAGCCAGCTTCACACATTTCTGTTTGGGGATGAGAGCTATACTCCCACAGAAAAGGTGCGGCAGATCAGCAGCAAGATCGCGGCCGACAGCGGTATGCACAGAGAGGGAAAGCCTTCTACGGGGAGCGCTCTGGCAACGGACAGCTATGTTCCGGAGACCACAGCAAAGGCAACCACGGAGGCAGCTGATCCCGAGACGTCCGGCAGGGAGGAGGAATCCCAGTCAGAGCCTGAATCCACAAGAACCTTGGAGACCGATGAAAACGGCAATCTGATCCTGTATCCCGATATGACCGATGAGAACGGCAATCTGATCGACGCGCCCATCGATGATTGGCCGGAGGGGCCCGAGGATGAATACCCAGGCGGTCCCGGCAGCGGACAGAACGGTTATGGGCCTTCGGGGTCAAACTCCACAAGACCTGGTGAGAGCAGACCAACAGAGAGCAGACCATCCGAGACCAGACCGGGAGAGTCGGGGAGCCGCGGGCCGGGAGGGGCGGATGTCCCGGAAAGCTCAGGAAGCGCGGGAGGCCGCACTCCGGGCAATACCGGAAACACATCTCCGGGGTCTGAGTCAAGCAGCGCGGACTCATTGACACCGGGACAAAATACAGGCCCGGGAGCCAATGCAGGTCCCGGAGGAAGCACTGGGTCTGCCTCCGAGACCGTGTCCTCGGGGGGCAATTCCCCGGGAAGGACGGACCCGTCAGGTTCGGGGCCGTCAGGAAGCGGCTCATCGGGGAGTAATCCGTCGGGGACAGGTTCATCTGGAATCAGCCCGTCAGGGACAGGCGTGGGATTCCGAACGGGGAAGTCCAACACACATCCGCAGGCTTTAACTGTGG
>CAMTAF010000001.1 GCA_947066955.1 uncultured Hungatella sp. | reverse complement strand
TTTAACAATCCGCCACTGCTTTCAGATATACGGCAAGCTCCAGTTCCAGGGCAATAGCCAGCCCTCTCTGATCAAGTTCAAATTTACAGTTGTGGTGGGGGGCGGCCTGGTCAACAAGGTCCGGGTCCGCCATCCCCACATGGAAAAAGGTGCCGGGCTTTTTGAGGAGGTAGTAGCTGAAATCCTCTCCTCCAAGTCCCGGCTCTTCTGTTTTCCAGGCATAGCCCATGTCCTCCGCGGCCCGGCGGACCAGGAGAGTCTCGGCCTCCGTGTTTATGGTGGAGGGATAGCCGATGGCGGTGGTCACCTGGCAGGTGCATCCGTAAGCGCCGCAGATTCCCTCGCAGATCTTGTTCAGGTGTTTCAGCAGCGAGTCTGTAAGATCGTTGCTGAAGGTTCTCAAGTTCCCGCCCAGGGTCACCTCCGAGGGGATGATGTTGGGATACTCGCCGCCCCGTATGTAGGATACGGTCAAAACCGCTTTCTCCAAAGGGCTGGCTTTCTCCGCCAGGATCTGGTTGATGGCGGAAGCCACAAGGCAGGCCACGGGGACAGGATTCACTGCGTTCTGGGGGGCGCTTCCGTGGCCGCCCTTGCCCTGGACCGTGACTTCATATACCCCTATGCAGGCAGAGTCGGCCCCGATGTTGGAGACAATCTCTCCCATGGCCATGTTGGCGGAACAATGAAGCCCGTAGACGGCATCCACGTCATCCATGACGCCGTCCTCGCACAGTCCCTTGGCTCCGCCGGGAAGTTTTTCCTCTGCGCACTGGAAGATGAATTTTACAGTTCCTTTTACAAGCTCCCGGTGTCCGGCCAGGAGGGCCGCAAAGGCCAGAAGGGCGGCCGCGTGGCTGTCGTGGCCGCAGGCGTGCATGACCCCGGGGTTCACGGACTTGTAGGGAAGCTCTGTCTCCTCCTGGATCGGGAGGGCGTCCATGTCTGCCCGGAAAGCGATGACAGGCCCGGGAACAGAGCTCTCCAGGATACCGACTGCGCTGGTGCCGCGGATTCCATCCTGAAGGCGGATGCCCAGACTCGTCAGCTGTTCTTTGATGTAGGCGCTGGTCTCGTACTCCTCAAAGGACAGCTCCGGGTGGGAGTGGAGATGATGAAAATGTTTCAGCAGCAGGTCTGTATAGTCTCTGGTTAGATTTTTCACAAATTCTTTCATGGCAGTGGTCCTCCTTTTCATCTTCAATACTGTTATACGGTTACGTTCCACAGGCTCCTGGGAATGGCAGTGATTTTCTGCAGGCAGCAGGAGACATCCCATAATACTTTTTAAAGGCTCTGGAGAAAACAACAGGGTCTTCGTATCCGCAGGAGAGGGCGATATCCTCTGCGGAATATTCTGTCTGGCATAACAGAATCAGGGCTTGTTCCATCCGGAAGCACATAAGATATTGGCGGGGAGAACAGCCCAGCTCTTCTTTGAACAGGGAAAACAGATAGTTGCGGGTAATCCCCAGATCATTGGCCAATTGGCGGACAGACACAGGTTCCTGGTAGTGATAAATAATGTATTCTATGGCCCGGGATACATAGGAGTTTAATCCGGACCGGCGGCTGTCACCTGGTTTTAACAGGGCGTTCGCCCCAAGAGCCGCCAGGATCTGGCAGACCACAGCCTGACGTTCCAGGGTTTGTTCAAGGGAGGAGCCTGCAGGAAGCTGTCTTATGAGAACCTCCATCTGCCTGCAGTCTGTTTGAAAGAGGGAGGCCTCACCGTGAAAAATTCCCAGGGAAGAGAAGACCTGGCCGGTCTCCTCCCCGGCAAATCCCATGCGGGCATAATCCATGGTTTCGCCAGGTGCAGGGCGGCAGACGAAAGGGCTGGCGCAAGGTACAAGGAGACCCTGGCCGGGCACAAGACAAAAGTCAGCGCCGTTAACCTGAAAGTTCCCCCTGCCTGAGAAGAGAACGCAGACAGTGAAACAGGAAGGAGAAGGGGCATAAGCCTGACTGTCCGCGGTCTGGATGCGGCTGAAAAAATGCAGGTATAAACCTGTAAAAAACGGGTTACGGAAATAGATTGGTTTAGTCTCCTTCATGGGCATCTCCTTGAGGGTGGGCGAGCCTTAGAGATTCAGAGGGATTCTCCCCTGGATGATCGAGGGCGTACTGTCGGTACCAGGATGGGGAAGCTAAGTATTTCCTTTTAAAAGCCTTGGAGAACACGTCGGGGTTGGAGTAGCCGCACAGTTGGGCGATCTGGCGCACAGGGTAATCAGTGGTGGTGAGAAACTCTCTGGCCCGCCCCAGGCGGAATCCGGCCATGTATTGCTGCGGCGTCTGTTTTACCATGTCCATAAAAAGGCTGCGCAGATGAAAACGGCTGATTCCCAGATAGTCTGCCACATCGCTTACCCGGATAGGTAGAGCGTAATTGTCCCGGATATAGGCCAGGGCTTTCTCCATGTGGTAGTTAGCTTTGGTGTCCGGCACTGAGATCTCCGGAGCAAGAGAATCCCGGGCTGCCAGGACACGGAAAAATGTCAGGAGACAGGACTGCTGATTTAGAGAAAGCTGGATTCCGGAGGTTGCCAGAAACAGCAGTCGATCCGTGATCTGGGTCAGTTCTCTCGCCGCCGCCGAGGAAAATATGGGGGATTTTCGTCCCAGCCCCAGGGCCGCAAGAAGAGCCGGGGCAAGCGTCCCGTTAAATCCCACCCAGATGTAAGTCCACGGCTCCTTTTCATCGGCTTGGTAGCGGGTGGTCTGACCAGGCTCAATAAGAAAGCCTTGTCCCTGTCCCAGGCGGTACCGGACCTGGTCTGTCTCAAAAATCCCTTTTCCGGAAAGAATATAGTGGATCAGGTAGTTAAGTCTTACATCCGGCCCAAAGCTGTGGCCGGGACAACATACGGACCTTCCGGCAGTACACAGGTACAGATCCTGAAAAACCGGTACAGCCGGAAGCGCCACATCAGCGTGTTCCATAACATTTTCCCTCCCCTATATAGAAAATATAACATAAAGGTCCCACAAAAAGCAAGTAATACCACATTTTGACGGAGAGGAATTACATTCGCCTCTCCCAGCCTCCGGTTTTAAGCCATATAATATAGCCAAAAGAAAGAGCCTGCAAGAGGCAAGGAGGAGCAAGAACATGAAGGGTAAGATGACAGTGGCGGGAATCATTTTAGGGGCAGCGGCATTTGGAATCTGCGGTTGTTCCGATTCAGCAGACAGTCGGGGAACAGATGCCGGAAAATTTTCAGAAGGGGGGAACCAGAAAGCGCTGACAGTGGCGATCTGGGATTCCGGACAAAAGGAAGGGCTGGATCAGATTATCGAAGACTTTACGGCTGCTACAGGCGTGGAGGCGCAGATTCAGGTGGTCACATGGGATCAGTACTGGACCCTTTTGGAGGCAGGGGCATCAGGCGGCGACCTTCCGGATGTATTTTGGATGCACTCCAATGAAGCGGAGCGCTACATGAAAAATGATATTCTTCTGGACCTGACAGACCGGATTGCCTCCAGCGAGAGCATAGAGATGGACAAATTTCCGGAGGAGATCAAGGAACTGTATCAATATGACGGTAAGGTGTACGCCATACCGAAAGATGTGGACACCATCGCTCTTTGGTATAACAAGACGTTGTTTGAAGAGGCGGGAATCTCTTTTCCGGACGAGAGCTGGACATGGGATGATTACTATGAGGCTGCGGTGGCCCTGACCAGCGGAGACGGAAAACAGTATGGGACAGCCATGAGCCCCACCAACAACCAGGACGGATGGATGAATGTAGTGTATTCCATGGGAGGAAATGTCATCAGCCAGGACAAAAAATCTTCCGGCTTCGACAACCCGGCAACAGTCAGGGCTATGGAATATGTGGACAAGCTGGTGAAAAACGGGATGCCCCCGGCCTCCACCATGGCGGAAAACGCCAACGATGTGCTCTTCGGCTCAGGCAAGATCGCCATGCTTCCCCTGGGCTCATGGATGGTAGCGCCCATGAAAAACAATGAATATATCGTGGCCAACTGCGCTGTGGCAGTTCTTCCGAAAGATGCCCAGACAGGCAGAAGGGTATCGATTTACAACGGCCTGGGATGGGCAATAAGCGCTAAAACCGAGAATCCCCAGGGGGCATGGCAGCTGGTGGAATGGTTCGGCTCAAAGGAGGGGCAGACCAGACAGGCGCAGTTAGGAGTATCCATGTCAGCCTATGAAGGGGTGTCGGACGGATGGAAAAGCAACACGGATGTGTTCGACCTCCAGCCCTACTTAGACATGCGCCAGGATGTGGAGTTCCGCCCTTACAGCAGTTCCACGGTAACTTGGGAGAATAAGATTTCCGAGGACTTAAAAGAGGCATGGAATGGGAACATTACCATGGATGAGGCCTGCGCCAATATAACCAGGGACATGAACGAGATTCTGGCAGAGGAAGACTGACAGAAAAGAAGGTGAGAGAATCAGTAGATTTTCTCACCTTTTTTTATTATAATAAGAAAGAAGCTCTGTCAAAGGCAGGGTTCTTAGAATAAGAAAAGGCGGAAATGAGTATGTATCAGATAGACTTTCATAAACCATGCCATGTGCATTTTATCGGAATCGGCGGGATCAGCATGAGCGGACTGGCGGAGATCCTCATGGAAGAGGGCTTTCAGGTATCAGGCTCTGATTCCCAGAGGTCAGGGCTCACCGACCATCTGGAGGCAAAGGGCGCCCGGATCTTTTACAGCCAGAGGGCGGACAATATTACGGACAATATGGACGTGGCGGTATATACGGCGGCCGTGCACCCGGATAACCCGGAGTATGCCAGGGCGGCATCGAAAGGCCTCCCTATGCTGAGCCGGGCACAGCTTCTGGGCCAGATGATGAAGAATTACAAATACGCCGCAGGGATCGCCGGCACCCACGGGAAAACCACCACCACTTCCATGGTCACGGAGATCCTTTTAACTGCCCACAGGGATCCTACCATATCCGTAGGCGGGATCCTGAATTCCATTGGCGGCAATATCCGGGTGGGCGGGTCTGAGCTGTTTGTGACAGAGGCCTGCGAGTACACCAACAGCTTTTTGTCCTTCTGCCCAAACATGGAGGTGATCTTAAACATTGAGGAGGATCATCTGGATTTCTTTAAGGATATTGACGATATCCGCCGCTCCTTCCATCGTTTCGCCAAACTCCTTCCAAAAGACGGGGTGCTGGTGATCAACAGCGACATTGAAAACTATGAGGAGATCACGGACGGCCTTGAGTGCCGGGTGGTGACTGTGGGGAAAAGTGCCGGGAGTGATTACAGCGCCGGGCATATTGTGTATGACGAATACGCCAGAGATACCTTTGACCTGATGATCCGCGGGGAGAAGGCGGAGGTTATCACCCTGGGAGTTCCGGGGGAGCACAATGTGTACAACGCCCTGGCCGCTATCGCCCTGTGCCGGGAGCTTGGGGTGGACATGAAAGATATCAAGGAAGGCCTGGAGCATTTTATAGGGACCAACCGGAGGTTTGAGAAGAAAGGGGAGATCGGCGGCGTCACCATTATCGACGACTATGCCCATCACCCCAGGGAGATCGCGGCCACCCTGGCCACGGCGAAAAATTATCCCCACAGAAAGCTGTGGTGCGTGTTCCAGCCCCACACCTACACCAGGACAAAAGCCTTCCTGGATCAGTTCGCGGAGAGCCTGTCGGCAGCCGACGAGGTGATCCTGGCGGACATCTACGCGGCCAGGGAGACAGATGATCTGGGGATCAGCTCCTTAGACATCGCAGAGAGGATCCGGCAAAAGGGCACACAGGCCCACTACTTTTCCACATTTGACGAGATAGAAAAATTTATTTTAGAAAATTGTGTTCACGGTGATCTGTTGATAACTATGGGGGCTGGAGACATTGTAAAAGTGGGGGAAAATCTCCTTGGAGGGTGAGTTATCCACATTATCCACAGAGTTTTCAACATTTTTCGGGGAAAACCTCTGTGGATTTCTTGATTTACATAATAAATCGTCTGTGAATTTTGAAAGCCTTGATTTACAGGGGATTTTACAAAATACGACAGATTTCGCCTGATTATGTAGACTTGCTGTCCACATTATCCACATTATCCACAATCCCATGGTGGATAAATCCCGCCTATTTTCTTTTGAATCCACATGTGGTATGATGGGGATAAGAGGAAGGATTGGGTGAATTGTGGAAATGAAAAACTGTCTGGAGATAAATGCCACCCTGGTTGCCAACGAGTTTATAGACAGGCACATGGCCTCGGCCAACGGGGAATATGTGAAGGTCTATCTGTATCTTTTGAGGCACCAGGGAGAGGATTGGGATATTGGGATGATCGCCGACGCCTTGAACCACACGGAGTCGGATGTGAAGAGGGCTCTTGGGTACTGGGTGCGGCAGGGCGTGCTGGCGGAGGCCGGGAACCAGGCGGCAGCGGGGCCGGGAGCGGGAAGCGGGGCCGGAGCGTCCCCAGGCCCGGAGGCCGGAAAAACCTCTGGCAGCGGGAGCGGCCCGGGAATCGTGTTTGAGGCAAAAGACCGGTACGGCGCGGCGGCAGGCGGCATGCCATTGCAGGGAAAGCTCCCGGGATCCGGGATATGGATGGGTTCCGGGGGCGCCGCCGGAGCCGGAGAAACGGGATTGCCGGGATCCGGAGGCAGCGCCGGGATCGGAGCCGTGGGCGCGCCTGGGACCAAAAGCAGCATCGGGGCAGCAGGATTGCCGGGAACCGGAAACAGCGCCGGGGCAGCAGAGGTGCCGGGACTTGGAAAAGGCGCGGCGGAGACGGCGGCCGGGGAGATGACCGGGGGGAGGCGGAAGCTGTACACCCCGGAGCAGGTGAGCCGTCTGGCGGACCAGGAGGATTTCACCCAGCTTCTGTACATCTCCCAGAAATATATGAACAAGGTCTTCACCCCCAGGGAGTGCGAGGTCTTCGCCTATCTCTACGACGGTCTGGGCATGTCGGCGGAGCTTTTGGAATATCTGGTAGAGTACTGCGTCCAGGGAGGGCACACCAGCATCCGGTATCTGGAGTCTGTGGCGCTCAACTGGCATGAGAAGGGGATTCGCACCGTGGACATGGCTAAGGAGTACACGGCAACCTTTTCCAAAGAAGGCTTTGCGGTGATGAAAGCCTTCGGAATCAGCGACAGAAGGCCGGGAGACTCGGAGCAGACCATGATCCGCAAATGGTTCCGGGAGTATGGATTTACCAGGGACATCGTCCTGGAGGCCTGCGACAGGACCTTGAAGGCGATCCACAAGCCCAGTTTTTCCTACGCGGACAAGATCCTGTCAGACTGGAAAAAGGGCGGGGTCAGGGTTCTGGCTGATGTGGCAAAGCTGGATGAGAAGAGGGAGAACAGGAAAAATGACAGGAGCACAGGCGCGGTGAAGCCATCCAAAAACCAGTTCCACAATTTTGAACAGCGCAGCACCAACTATGACGCCATGGTGCTGGAGCGCCTGAAGGAGAGGCTGGAGGACAAAAAGTGAGGAGGGAGATATGGCACTGAGCAATTCCCAGTATGACGCGATTATGCGGATCTACAATCAGCGTCAGTTTCAGAACAAATATGAGCAGGACAAGCGTGTGAAGGAGGTTTACAGCCGAATTCCCCAGATCCGGCAGATTGATGACACCATCAGCACCCAGGCGGTGGCCTGCGGAAAGCGCCTCCTGGAGGGGGACGACAGGGCCATGGAAGTGCTTAAGCGGCATCTTGAGGATTTGAGAGAGCAGAAGGCAGTGCTCCTGGAGGCCTGCGGTTACAGCGCCGACTACATGGAGATGCGCTACCACTGCCCGGACTGTCAGGATACAGGGTATGTGAACGGAAAAAAATGCCGCTGTTTTAAGAAAGAAGAGATCAGCCTTCTCTACGCTCAGTCCAACATTAAGGAGGTGCTGAAGAGAGAGAATTTTTCCACCTTTACCTTTGCCTACTATGACAACCGGGAGGTGATCTCCCAGATCGGGATGACTGTGGCGGACTATATGAAGCAGGTCTACGGCTGGTGCAAAGAGTATGTGGAGGGTTTTAAGGAAAAAGGCGGCAACCTGATCTTTACAGGGAGCACCGGGGTGGGAAAGACCTTTCTCACCAACTGCATTGCCAAGGAGCTGATTGACCGGTACCACTCGGTGATCTATTTATCGTCCAATGACCTGTTTGATATTTTCTCCAAAAACAAATTCCACTATGACACGGAGGAGGACATGCAGGACATGTATCAGCATATCCTGGACTGCGATCTGCTGATCATTGACGATCTGGGGACAGAGCTGAACAACACCTTTGTCTCTTCTCAGCTTTTTTACTGCATCAACGAGAGACTGATCCGGAAGAAGAGTACCATCATCTCCACCAACCTGTCCATGGACATGCTCCGGGACACTTACTCGGACCGAATCTCGTCCAGGATCATCAGCCAGTATTCTATTATCCCTCTGTACGGAGGGGACATCAGAACAAAAAAACGCTGAGCATCTTGACTATTTGAAATCATAATGATATAAAGAATTTGTCGAACAAAACCGCATAGATGGAGGAAAAACATGATATACGAAGAGAAGACCATTGAAACGATTCCAGTTGGGCCCCTTGGGCTTGTACCCCTCAAAAGCTGCACGGAGTTGGGAAGCAAAGTAAATGATTATCTTGTAAACTGGAGACGAGAACGAGAAAGCGAACATAAATCTACTATCGCGTTTGCCGGATATCAGCGAGATTCTTATATCATCGGCGCCAAGACCCCGCGGTTCGGCTCGGGGGAGGCCAAGGGCACTCTGGAGGAATCTGTCCGTGGCGATGATCTGTATATCATGGTGGACGTGTGCAACTACAGCCTCACCTACTCCCTATGCGGTATGACCAACCACATGTCGCCGGACGACCATTTCCAGGATTTAAAGAGGATCATCGCGGCAGCGGCGGGAAAGGCCCGCAGGATCAATGTGATCATGCCCTTCCTCTATGAGGGAAGGCAGCACAGGCGTTCCAGCAGGGAATCCCTGGACTGCGCTCTGGCTCTCCAGGAGCTGACCAACATGGGGGTGGAGAATATCATCACCTTTGATGCCCACGACCCCAGGGTTCAGAACGCCATCCCGGAGAAAGGCTTCGAGACCGTACAGCCCACATACCAGTTTATCAAGCATCTGCTGAAAGTGGAGACAGACCTTCAGATCGACAGCGACCACATGATGGTCATCAGCCCTGACGAGGGCGGCATGAGCCGGGCCGTGTACTACGCCAATGTGCTGGGGCTGGACATGGGCATGTTCTACAAGCGCCGGGACTACACCCGCATCGTGGACGGGCGGAATCCCATTGTGGCCCACGAATTCCTGGGGAGCAGCGTGGAGGGCAAGGACGTGATCATCGTGGACGACATGATCTCCTCCGGCGAGAGCATGATGGATGTGGCTTCGGAGCTTAAGCGGCGGAAGGCAAGAAAGGTGTTCATCTTCTCAACCTTCGGCCTGTTTACCAACGGCCTTGACAAGTTTGACAAATTCTATGAAGACGGTATAATCGACAGGATCCTCACTACCAACCTGGTGTATCAGAGCCCGGAGCTTCTCTCCAGGCCTTACTACGGAAGCGTGGACATGAGCAAATACATTGCCCTGATCATCGACAACTTAAACCATGACGCCTCCTTGAGCGAACTGCTGAACCCGGCCGGGAGGATCAACCGGCTGCTGGACAAGTACCGGAACCGGTAGGGAGAGGGCATGTTTTGGAAAAAGAAAAAGGCGGCGTACAAGGTCCCCTTTGACAGGGAAAAACAGAAAGCTGTGGTGAGGTGCAGCATCTGTACAGGGGAGCAGGTGGCCGGGTTTAAAGATAGAGAGACCGGAAAATTTACGGAGGTCATGGCTGTGAAGGGCAGCGGCGACCTTGAGCGGTTTATGGAGATGTACGGGGTGGAGAGGGTGGAGAAGGAGTATTAGGGTCTGCCCTTCTCTATATACATGAACCCCGAGAGGAGGTTTGCCAGCAGGGCTGGCTGGGGCGGCGCGGCGAGCAGGGGGAAAAGTCCCCCTGTCCGGTCGCCGGCTCCCGTATATATGAAAGTCTCTTTCCAAAACGTAGCCCTCACAGCTTCGCCCTGTATTCCGCCCACTTTTCTGTAGGAATATCCATGGCAGACATGGCCTGGTCGGCAGTCAGCTTTAAGTTTGCCATCAATTTTTTTATTGTCCCGAGCAGAGTGTCCTGCTCTGTCTTCTGAACGGCATTTTGGACCGCACTTTGAACTGCGCTTTGTACCGCATTCCGCTTTTCTTCCTCAATCTCTTCATTTAATAACTGTCTCAACGCGTCACACATAATCGAATTCCTCCTGATCTTGTCATACAACTCCTGATTTGCCGCGATGCTTACCTGCAAAACGGCTTCCACGTTATTCTTGTCGCCGGGGTCTGTCAGCCTCCTGCTTTTTCTTAGTTTTTGGAATTTAAAAGCAGGATTTCGATAGAAAGATAAGAACTCTCAAAGATACAGCCATCGGCTGCAAAATCGGCTTTGTGCCCTTTGGGGACTGCCGCAGAAATCATTGCTTTGAGGATAGTATAGCATCTTTGGCGGTATTTTTCAATGAAATAGTGAATAGAATTAATTTCGCTGTGACCGATTTTTGAGAATATCTATCCATCCACTAATCTCCGTTGAAACTATTGGGAGATTGCTGATACATGCAGAAAGACAGTAGATCTAGTTTTTTGCCAAAATGGAAAAGGAGATCTGGTTGTCATATAGGCAATAGAGTTTTACAAGAGAGTAGTAAAAAATATGCGCAAATTTCTTTGAAATAACTTTTAGGAGCCAGAAGAGCCTGGCTCCCTTTTGTTGTCTAAAAAGATGGCAATTCTTATTGTTTCTACAATTAAGTCATTTCCTTTATTAATTCTGTCAATATATCTAGTTGATAAGGATTTAGCTTTTGTAATTCAATAATAAGAGAACCTAATTTTTCGGGATTTGGGGTCTCCTTATCGAAAAATTCTTTAGGAGTTATATCTAAGTATTCACAGATATAGAGAAAACACTGCATAGACGGGAATGCCTTATGGTTTTCGATACGATTGATATAACTTTCATTTTGCCCGATGGCCAGACTCATCTCTCTTGCTGAGACATTTTTTAAATTACGAAGTTGGGCAATTCTTTCCGCAATATAATTATTATCCACTATATCACCACCTATTAGATATTATATATCGTATAAATGATAAATTAGGATAATTTATATCATAAATATGTTGACATACGATATTTAATATCTTAAAATTATATAGTCATGACAAATTTATGAGATATATGGAATTTTGTCACAAGTTACTTTCGAGATAACGAGGGGGAGGATATAGGGACGAGACCTACATATTGGGAAAAGACAACTTATTTTTGAAAATTGGAGGAATATTGTATGGGACGAAAATTAAAAGCTAGGGCAGCATTGGTTTTAGCGGCTGTGATGTTGACGACTAATACTACGTCAATGGCAGCGGTGGATATTGGAATACCATCTACAGAGGAAAAACCAATAAAAGTGACCTTTCAGACAGGTAAAGGTGGATATTTTGTCGATATTTCTGACAAAGACTCAGATTCTACAGAGTCTGATGCAACTCGTACAAGATGGGTGCAGACATTTTATAATTTAAAGGAAAATAGCCGAGGCAGTTTTACCAGTTTATTGTTAGGTGAAGAAGAGTTAGAGAGGAATCATCAAAAGCCTGTGTGGAAATCTATTGCCAATATTGCAAATGATAACGAGGATGATATTGACGATCTAAGGTTTGCTGGATGGTATTACTATGGCGGGGATATACCGATATTGGTCAGCGATGAGAAAGAAATTTATAGTGATGTTGTGCTAAAAGGAGAGTGGTATAATCCAAAACAGGTTAGTGGCAATATTGTTGATCCTTATCAGTTAACTCCCATTGGCCTGGAGGATAGATATTTGGTTGCCAATGAAATTGAGGTAGAAAAAGATATTCAAAAATTGGTGGTAGAAGAACTGGACAAAATTGATTTAAAAATTGATGAAGAAAATATATGGGCAATGACACTTGAGATTGTAGGAAAAAGGAAGGATATTACTGTCACAATGACAGTCCCAGAGGAGAGCCTTGATGGGGAAAAACCGATAATGGCGATCCACAAAAGGGATAATGGAAATATGAATATGATTTCCCCAGACATAGCAAAAGTTGGGGAAGAATATAAGATGACATTTACAGTACAAGAAGGAGGAACAGTCTATTTTATTAATACTTGTGATGCTTTAGGGAAAGAAGATAATTATTTTTCAGTAGAAAACAGAATTTCTGTAACAGAAGAGACAATTGTGCAAGCAGCCGATTACGGAAATTTGAAATGGGAGATGAATGATGAAGGTGTATTGATAATCTGGGGAGAAGGAGCAATGCCAGAGACTCAGGAGTGGTATAGTCCATGGTATTCTTTTAATGATCGTATAAAAAAGGTTGTAATAGAAGAAGGAGTAACAAATATAAGATCATATGCATTCTTTGGTTGCGAAAATCTGACTAGTGTCGATATACCGGAAAGCGTAACGAGTATAGGAATCCAGGCATTCTATAAATGTGTCAGTTTATCTGATATAGAGATACCAGACAGTGTAACCTATATAGGTGCAAAAGCATTTGAAGGATGTATCAATCTGACGGGGACAGTTGTAGTGGAAAAAGGTACATATTATAATGATAAACTAAAGTGGGAATTGGATAATAAGGGCACACTTATAATCCGTGGGGAAGGAATAATGCCTGACGAGAGTAGTCAGTCAGCACCGTGGTATCTGTCCAAGGAAAATATAAAGAAAGTAGTGATAGAGAAAGGAATAACGAGTGTAGGAGCATATGCATTTTACGAGTGTGAAAATTTGTCCGAATTAGAGATAGCAGAAAGTGTGACAAAGAT
Organism: uncultured Hungatella sp.; assembly: GCA_947066955.1. Classification (GTDB taxonomy): domain Bacteria; phylum Bacillota; class Clostridia; order Lachnospirales; family Lachnospiraceae; genus UBA3402. The sequence goes on along the minus strand of CAMTAF010000001.1, from coordinate 106,629 downwards.
AGGGAGATGGGCCTTCTGTGGTTGCGTGGGCCTGACCAATATAAGGATACCAGAGAGTGTGGAGAGTATAGAAAGAGGAGCGTTTGAAGGGTGTGATGGTCTGGCGGGAGTGGTTACGATAGAAAAGGGCCTGTGTGGAGATAACATGAAGTGGGAACTGGATAATGAGGGGACGCTGACAATCCGAGGGGAAGGAGAGATGCCTGACTGGAACAGTTGGTCAATGCCATGGTATGGATCCAGAGAAATGATAAAGAAAGTAGTGATAGAGGAGGGAGTAACGAGTGTAGGAGCATACGCATTTTACGAGTGTGAAAATCTGTCTGAGTTGGAGATAGCAGAGAGCGTGACAAAGATAGGGGAGTGGGCTTTTTATGGCTGCGTGAGCCTGACCAATATAAGGATACCGGAGAGTGTGGTAAGTATAGGAAGAGGTGCATTTGAAGGGTGCGATGGTCTGTCAGGAGTGGTTACGATAGAAAAGGGCCTGTGTGGAGATAACTTGAAGTGGGAACTGGATAATAAGGGGACGCTGACAATCCGAGGGGAAGGAGAGATGTCTGACTGGTATAGTTGGTCAATGCCATGGTATGGGTCCAGAGAAACGATAAAGAAAGTAGTGATAGAGGAGGGAGTAACGAGTGTAGGAGCATACGCATTTTACGAGTGTGAAAATCTGTCTGAGTTGGAGATAGCAGAGAGCGTGACAAAGATAGGGGAGTGGGCTTTTTATGGCTGCGTAAGCCTGACCAATATAAGGATACCGGAGAGTGTGATAAGTATAGGAAGAGGTGCATTTGAAGGGTGTGATGGTCTGTCGGGGGTGGTTACGATAGAAAAGGGCCTGTGTGGAGATAACATGAAATGGGAACTGGATAATGAGGGGACGCTGACAATCCGAGGGGAAGGAGAGATGTCTGACTGGTATAGTTGGTCAATGCCATGGTATGGGTCCAGAGAAACGATAAAGAAAGTAGTGATAGAGGAGGGAGTAACGAGTGTAGGAGCATACGCATTTTACGAGTGTGAAAATCTGTCTGAGTTGGAGATAGCAGAGAGCGTGACAAAGATAGGGGAGTGGGCTTTTTATGGCTGCGTGAGCCTGACCAATATAAGGATACCGGAGAGTGTGGAGAGTATAGAAAGGGGGGCATTTGAAGGGTGCAGTAAACTTGAAACGGTGATGATGTCGGATGGTCTCCGTGAGATTGCAGGGTATGCTTTTTATAATACAGCGATTAACTCTGTGGTCATTCCTAAAACAGTTAATTTTTTGGGACAAAGAGCATTCCCTAAAGAGACAAAATATACTTATAAAAGAATAGATGACATTTCAGAGACACCTTTGAACTTGACAGAGAATAATAATTTTATAGCTTCAAGAAATCAACATGATCAGAATTATTGGGGAAATACGAAAGATATAGTAACCTCGTACTTATATGGAGGGGAAGATGGAAATCTTTACCGAATAGAATATGTATCTAGGGAGGATGGGGTTATAATTGAGCAGTATAATTCTGAGAAAGAGTTTCTTAAAAGCTGGAATATTCCTATGGAATTATCCTTGTTTGGTGGTTTTTATGTAGGAAAAGAGAACTTTTATGTTGTATTTGGTCAGCGAAATGAAGAAGAGAGTGATGAAAAGGAGGTGATCCGCATTGTTAAATACGGAAGAGAAATGAATCGTTTAGATTCTGTTGAACTATACGGTCTTAATACAGAACTACCATTTTCTTCAAGCAGTCTCCGTATAGATGAAAATGATACTTATTTATACGTACACACAGGACACAGAATGTACAAAAGTGGAGACGGAGTAAACCATCAGGCTAATTTGACAATAGTTGTTAATAAGGAGAGCATGATACCATCGTATATAAGGTATGGTATTTCTAATATCTCAACAGGATATGTTTCGCATTCTTTTAATCAGTTTGTTAAGGTTGACGGCGGCAAAGTAATTACAGTAGATCATGGTGACGCATATCCAAGGGCAGTAGTTTTGGTAGTGTATGAAGCGGATGATATGTCGGAGGAATCAGATAATGTTATGATTCTTCCTATTTCTGAAGGTGATGATGAGATTTATAAGTATGGTAATAATGGTTACAATTATAATTATACAGGAGTTACTGTAGGAGGATTAGAATTTTCTGATAGCAGTTATCTGATAGCAGGAAGTACTATTAATCAGGATAATTTTTCTGATAGTCATACAAGGAATGTATTTCTCTCAGTAGTGGATAAAGATAACTTAGCTAATGTAAAATATATTCAGATTTCGGATTATGAGGAAGGCAGTACTTATAGTGCATCGACTCCACAGTTAGTTAAAATCTCAGAGGATTTATTTGCCTTAATGTGGGAGGAACAAGCTTTTGATAAGAGTGCGTCTTTATATGAAACTTTTTATACTCGATATACAGAGACAAATGGGGATGTAAAGATTTTGTTTTTTGACGGCTATGGAAACCGATTAAATAATGATGACATAGGAACTTTTGAGGGGAATCTTTCAGATTGTCAGCCTATCGTGAAAGATGGTGAGGTAGTATGGTATGTTACAGATGGGGTAGATACAGATAGTGGAAATTTAATATTTTATAGTTATCCAGCAGAATATCCTGGTGATGCTGTTGATATTGAAGTAAACAAGGTAGTTTTAAAACAGAAATATGCAGATTCTGAGGAGGAAAGTGGAACTGGGGGAGAAAATGGAACTGAAGGAGGAAGCGGAACTGAAGGAGGAAATGGAATCGGAGGGGGAAGTGGAACTGAAGGAGGAAATGGAACTGAAGGAGGAAATGGAACCGGAGGGGGAAGCGGAACTGAAGGAGGAAATGGAACCGGAGGAGGAAGTGGAACTGAAGGAGGAAGTGGAACCGAAGGAGGAAATGGAACCGGAGGGGGAAGTGGAACCGAAGGAGGAAATGGAACCGGAGGAGGAAGTGGAACCGAAGGAGGAAATGGAACCGGAGGAGGAAACGGAACCGAAGGAGGAAATGGAACCGGAGGGGGAGGTGGAACTAAAGGAACCGGAGGAGGAAGCGGAACCAAAGGTAATAGTGGACCAGGAGAGAATTTTGCAAAAGGTGGTTCATTTGATTCTGTCCCAGTCCTTTCGGGTATTTGGTTAAAAGATGATATTGGCTGGTGGCTAGAGATGGCAGATAAAAGTTATCCCAAAAACCAATGGGCACAAATTAATGGGATAATCTATCGTTTTAATAGCGATGGGTATATGGTAGAAGGCTGGTTGCTGTTGGATAAACAATGGTATTATTTTATACCTGATTCTGGTGCTATGGCAGTTGGATGGATAAAAGTAGCAGAAATATGGTACTATATGAATGAAAATGGTACAATGGCTACAGGTTGGATTCAAGTTGGCGAAAAATGGTATTATTTAAATTCTGATGGTTCTATGCTTGCCAATACAATGACTCCAGATAATTATATGGTAGGTATAGATGGAGCATGGATACAGTGATTGAGCGTTTGAAAACGGTATGGTAGACCCATGCCGTTTTCTTGTAAGATATCATATCTAAACCGTCTCCCGTATCACCCTGGCCAGGGCCAGCGCTGCCCGGGACTGGTAGGTGGAGTATGGATGGGCCAGCGCCAGGTCCAGAAATACTCCCTCCTCCCCGATGGACAGGTACACCGCGTCCTCGTAGTCGATGGCGCAGGAGTGGTAGGTGAACGCCAGCCCCAGGCCCTCTCTGGCCATAGCCACCCCCATGGCGGCGGTGATATTGGAATTGTGGGAGATTACCCGGATTCCGGCCTTTTTAAATTCCCGGCGGCTGATGCTGCCCAGGATAGTGTCGTAGTCGCTTAAGATGTATTCATACTCTGCGGTGTCTTTTAAATCCACCCAGTAGTAGGGGGAGCCGTCGCGCTGTCGGGCGTGGTTCATCACAGGGTGGTGTCGGTTCGCCACAAGAAAGATCTCGTCTCTTTTTAAAAATTCTACTTCATGATCCACCCTGGTCAGGGGGAGGGCTACGATAGCCAGATCCACAGAGCCCCGGACCAGGTGGTCTTCTAAGGCCATGCTGTTGGCCTCCACTATATCTACCCGCACGCCGGGGTATTTTTCATAAAATTTTTTCAGGATTTTCGGAAGCATGTATTCTCCCCGGAAGGAGCTGATTCCCAGGATAACCCGTCCGCCTTTTAGGTGGGCCATATCGGACAGCTCGTTTTGGACAAGGCGGTAATGGGTCAGGATGGAGCGCGCGTTATCTACAAAGACCTCCCCGGCAGAGGTGAGGCGTATTCCCCGGGAGGTCCGGACAAAAAGCTCGATCCCCAGCTCGGACTCGTACTGCCTTAAGAATTCACTGAGGCTGGACTGGGCCATAAAAAGTTTGTCGGCAGCTCTGGTGATGCTCTTCTCGTCCGCCAGGGTGACGATGTAGGTAAGTTCTTTTAAATGCATGGGCATGTCCTCTTTTCGTTAGTTCCTATGGATTATTTGAAGCGATGGATTTGGGGGTGAGACGGTCATACTGTACCTCAGAATATCCTTTGTGAAGAAATATTTTTTCTTTGTACAGCATAGTGTATATCGTTTGTCCTTTGGTATAATCATGCTGCCCTTTTGGAAAGAATGAACGGCAAAAATAAAGGTCTGTATCATGGTTTTTTGCAATGAACACATAGATATCATTCCCCTCAAAAGGTGTAGACAATAAATAATCCGCTTTAATAAGGGAAAAATAGTTTGCTTTTTGATTATAGCGAAAAATCAGTTTGTTCTGATCAAGAAGGGATTCCAGTGATAAGAAAGGGTGAAAACGGCATTCAATCTCAGAGAAATATCTGCTTCGTGCTATAGAATCGTAAGAAATCTTGCCTATCAGAATATCTTGAAATATCTTTTGGCGATTTGCCCGCGAAATCCGTAAATCTGTTAATTTGTGAAGTCCCATTAGGTGATGAAAATAAACTGCTTCAAAAGAAATCTGCAGCTCTGCCAGTTTTCCCTTTCGACCTAAAATGATCTTGTAGGTTATATCCAGCAATTTCTCATAAGCGGAGGCGCATTTCCATAATTGATCCATAAGTATATCCTTTCCCAGCCCCCATACCGCGTTCTCAGTATTCCATGGATGAAAGAAGAGATACGGGAAGAGCCGCTTTGCAGAAACAAAGCGGCCCTGAGCATTTTCTTTCAGTTTACACCTACTCCGGTTTGAGGTTTCATTGCACAACCCCTCTCGAAAGCTCCGCATAACAAGGCTTTCCGGTACGCTGTTATGCTTCAACGCTTAAACAGACACACGCCGTTGCCTGCCTTACATTATTATTATAGACATACGGATAAAATATGTCAATGGTCTGCAGAAATTTCCGCGTCTATCCATCGGTTTTTCCGATACAGTATATCTCTTATTTTCCATTTCGGCAATAACAAGATTCCTATATGATAAAAATAGTCGAGAACGGCGGCCGGAGGTTAGGCATCCGACGACCTGGCAGGTGACGCGAAGCGGCGCGTGCCGATACTTTAAGAAGGAGGTATTTTTTATGGGCAAGGTTTCTTTAAAGGGAGTGATCGACATGCATGTCCACTCCAACCCGGATATCCGTCACCGGGCTTATGATGATTTTGAACTGACAGAGGCAGCTATCCGGGTGGGGGCCAGGGCGATTGTCATCAAAACCCATCAGGGGACCACGGTGGACCGGGCGTATCTGTGCAACCGGTACAATGAGAGGGTACATGGAGGGGACAATGATTTTACTATGTTCGGGGGAGTGACCCTGAACCGGCAGATGGGAGGGATCAACCCGGCGGCAGTGGAGAGCGGTCTGAAGCTGGGGGCCAAGGTGATCTGGCTGCCCACCCAGTCTGCCAGAAATCATCTGGAAAAGAACAAGGCAAGCGCGGCCAACTGCGTGGAGGTGGTGAGAGACGGGAAGGTGGTTCCGGAGCTGCTTGACGTGTTCCGGCTCATCAAGGATTATGACGCGGTTCTGGGCACAGCCCATGTGTCGCCTGAGGAGTGTTTTATTGTGACCGAGGCGGCCAGGGACGCGGGGGTGAAGAAGATCGTGGTGACTCATCCGGAGTGGTGGCTGGTGGGCATGAGCCTGGAGGACCAGGTGAGAATCGTGAGAGATTATGACGTGATCTTAGAGCACTGCTACGCCCAGCCCTTGGGGGGAGGGAAGTACAAGAGCAATCTGGAGATGAACTTAGAGGCCATCGAGGCCTGCGGCTATGAGCATGTGATGGTGTGCACTGACGGGGGCCAGGTGGAGAATCCCTACTGGGAGGCAGCCCTGGAGGAGTACATGCAATATCTGGCAGACCACGGCGTCACGGAGAGCCAGCTTTACCACATGACCCACACCATCCAGGCAGGCCTGCTTGGAATTGAGTAGGAGGAACGCTTATGCTGAGTATACTGATCATCGGCTCCATCGCCGTCTCTGTGGCAATCGGCTACAAGACAAAGTTCAACACAGGATTTTTCGCCATGATGTTTGCCTATCTCATCGGCTGCTTCGCCCTGGGGATGAGGACCAGGGACGTGATCGCCGGGTGGCCTGTGAGCACCATGTTTGTCTTCTTTTCGGTATCTCTGTTTTATAATTTTGCCCTGGTCAACGGGACCCTGGAGAAGACTGCCAGGTATCTTCTCTACGCATGCCGGAAGTTTCCCGGGCTGCTTCCCTTTGCCCTGTACTTAGCGAGCGCGGGGATCGCGGCCCTGGGGGCTGGATTTTTTACGGTTATGGCATTTATGGCGCCTATCACCATCCTGATCTGCAAGGAGGCCAAGATGGATCAGCTGACAGGGGCCGTGGCGATCAACTGCGGAGCCCTCTCCGGGGCCAACTTTATGACCAGCGGAAGCGGCATCATCTTTCGGGGCCTCATGGACGAGGGAGGCATGACAGAAGTGTCATTTTCCTATTCCGCAGTGATCTTTGCGGCCAGCGTGGTATTTTCCCTTCTGCTGATCGCGGCTTTCCGGTACATACCCAAGAACAACCGGAATATTGGCAAGGATATGACCTTTGAGAAGCCGGAGGCATTTACGGACAAACAGAAGATCAATCTGTACCTGATGCTGGCTATGATCGCGGTGGTGCTGATCTTCCCCATCCTGCACATCATTTTGCCAGGGGCAGAGCTGATCACTTTTATCAACGGAAAGATCGACGTGGGTCTGGTGGCTGTTGTGTTTTCGGTCATAGCGCTGTTTTGTGATCTGGCGCCCCAGAAGGACGTGATCGGGAAAGTGCCCTGGAACACCATCATCATGATCTGCGGCGTGGGGATGCTGATCAATGTGGCCATTGAGGCCGGGACCATCGAGATGCTGTCAGCCTGGGCGGGAAGCAGCCTGCCTGCATGGATCGTGCCCATGGCTTTCAGTCTCATCGGGGCTGTCATGAGCTTCTTTTCCAGCACCCTGGGAGTGGTGTGCCCGGCCCTGTACCCCCTGGTGCCGGGGCTGGCGGCGACCACGGGGCTCAGTCCTCTGGTGCTGTACACCTGTATCGTGGTGGGGGCTCAGAGCTCGGCTATATCCCCCTTCTCCTCAGGAGGCAGCCTGGTGCTGGGATCCTGCAGCACAGAGGAGGAAGGCAAATGCGCAGCATTTTCAGGATGCCTTCCGACGTCTTGGCAGGTGCCGCAAAGCGGCGCGTGCCGATTCCTTAGAAAAAGGAGGAGAGAAATGCCATGTTCCCCAGGCTCCTGTTTGTGGCGGTTCCCATAAGCGTGCTGTCGGCCACGGCATTCAACCTGGTTCTGTCCTTGTTTTTATAAAAAGACCAAGTGCGCCCGCCGGACTTTCATGGGCAGGGGCGCGTCCATTTCCAGGCACAGGAAGGTTTAGACAGAGGCTTTCCGGATTACGGCGGCTTCATAGGGTCTCAGGGCCCCGTTTTTCGGCCCTCCTTCATAGTTGCTGATGAGGCAGGAGCCGGCGGCGAACTCCTCCGGAACCGGGAAGCTGGTTTCGTGGTCCGCAAAGCTGCAAAGTACCAGAAGTTTTTCGTCCCCAAGGATGCGCTCATAGACAAACAGTTCCTGACTGTCAGGCATCAGGAGGCAATACCTTCCGTGGACGATCACCGGGTACTTCTTGCGCAGGCCGATAAGCTTTTGGTAGTAATAAAACACAGAGTCCGGATCTGCCAGCTGGGCCTGGGCGTTGATCTCCTTGTAATTGGGGTTTACTGGCATCCAGGGGGTGCCGGTGGTGAATCCGGCCTGGCTGGTGTCATCCCACTGCATGGGGGTTCTGGCATTGTCCCGGCTCACAGCCGTGATGCAGGGCCAGAACTCCTGGTGGGACACCAGGCCGCTCTTACACCACTCTTCGTAGGCGTGGATGCTCTCGATATCGTGGAAATCCTCCGGCCCTTTAAAGGGATAGTTGGTCATGCCCAGCTCCTCCCCCTGATAGATGTAGGGGGTTCCCTGCATCATGTGGAGGCAGGTGGCAAGCATTTTCGCTGACAGGACCCGGTAGAGGGGTCTGTCGTCTCCGAACCAGGAAACGGCCCTTGGCTGGTCGTGATTATCCCAGTACAGGCTGTTCCAGGCTTTGCCCTCCAGCGAGGTCTGCCATGTGGAGAGAATTTCCTTAAGCTGGGTTAAGGGTCTGCGCTTGTCTGTCCATTTTCCATAAGGACCGCAGTTTCCCACATGGTCGAACTGGAACACCATGTTCAGCTCCCCGGTGTCATTTCCGGCATAGAGGCAGGCCTCCTTTGGGGTCACACCGGCGGTCTCCCCCACGGTCATTAAGTCGTACCGGGACAGCACCTTCTGGTTCATCTCCCGCAGGTACTCGTGGACCCTGGGGCCGTGGACGCAGTAGGGGGAATAATCCCCGTACAGGCCCCGGATCTCGCCGTCAGGCATTTCCGCTGTCTTGGAGATCAGGCTGATCACATCCATGCGAAAGCCGTCAATGCCCTTGTCGCACCACCAAGTCATCATGTCGAAAACATCTTTTCTCACAGCGGGATTGTCCCAGTTTAAGTCTGGCTGCTTTTTGGAGAACAGATGGAGGTAATACTGGTTCCGCTCCTGGTCAAACTGCCAGGCGGGACCGCCAAAGCAGCTCCCCCAGTTGTTGGGGGCTTTTCCGTCTTCTTTTCCATCCCGCCATATGTAGTAGTCCCTGTAAGGGCCCTCTCCCCCTTTCCGGCTCTCCACAAACCATCTGTGTTCATCGGAAGTGTGGTTCACCACCAGGTCCATGACGATCTTGAGCCCTCTCATGTGAGCCTGGGACAGCAGCTGGTCGAAATCCTCCATGGTTCCGAATTCTGTCATGATTGCCTGGTAATCGCTGATGTCGTAGCCATTGTCGTCATTGGGGGACTGGTAGATGGGGGAGAGCCAGATCACGTCAATGCCCAGCTTTTTAAGGTAATCCAGGCGGCTTATGATGCCCTGAAGATCTCCGATCCCGTCCCCGTTGCTGTCCATAAAGCTTCTGGGATAAATTTGGTAAATAACTGATTCTTTCCACCAGGGTGTGTTCATACCTGTGTTTCCCCTTTCCTTATTTTCTTTTCTATATTTTTTTATATGGAAGCGGTCAAAAGCTCTGTGAGGACCTCTGTCAGTTCCCGCCCCGCGCCGCTTCCCAAAAGCTCTGCCAACAATATGGGGGTTGGCTTCCTGCTCTGAATCAGCCGGTACGCCCAGTCCTTTGTGTCAAAGGGCAGCTCCGCCTGATCCAAAAACTCAAACACCCGCTCTTCCACCTGATTGTCCCCTGTCCGGTATTCCAGAGGCACAGCGATCTCCAGCCCCTTCCCGGCCTCTACAGACTTTACGCAGAAGGCCAGAGACTTCTTTTTCTGATCATAAGAGATGACGATATCCTGGCGTTCCAGGGTTTTCTGGCCTGTCCGGACTCTGGCCTTCTCTGCGGCCTGGGGAAGAAATCCGGTGAGGTTTACGGTAATGGACCGGCTCTGGGGAATCAGGGACAGCCGGCCCCTGGCAGGTTCTATGGCAAATACGGCCTGCCCCTCGGTTTCCCGGTAGGTCATCCGGGTCTTGACGCAGATTCCCTCCAGGTAGTCCTGGCTCTCGTTGTCATCCTCGTACAGGGTAAATTCCCCGTCCGCTCCGGCGTAGACATAGATGGTGAGAGAATCCGGGTTTTTCGACGCCTTTGGGGCCGAGATTTCCTCTGTAAAGGGGAGGATCGCCCCGGCCTTCGCCAGAACCGGGATGCTCTCCAGCCCACGGTACATCTTAAGGCTCCGGTCTCCCTCATAGATCATGCCTGTGGAGATGTCGTACCAGGTTCCCTTAGGGAGCCAAACCGTGGTTCCCGCCACGTTGAGTCCGGGGATTCTGGGAACCGTGACAGGCGCGGCTATGAGTTCGCTTCCAAAATAATACTGATTTTTTACTTCATATGCCATGGGCTCCTCAGGGTGCTCATAATACATGGGCTGTATGAGGGGAAGGTCCTCCGCGAAATTCCGGTAGTTCATGGAGTATAAGTAGGGGATCATCCGGTGGCGCTGGCGGAGGGTCTGGGCCATGGCATCCTCTGACTCCTTTTTAAACCTCCAGGGCTCCTTCCCGTTAAAGGGACTGCAGGAGCTGTGAAGCCGGTTAATGGGGGAAAATGTCCCAAACTGATACCACCTTGCCGCCAGCTCGTCGTCCTTGTACCCCATCATGTGGCCGCCGATATCGTGGCTCCACCAGCCATAGCCGATGTTGGAGGCAGCGGCAGTAAAATAGGGCTGAAAATCAAGGGATTTCCAGGAGATGACCGTGTCCCCGGAAAATCCCACAGGATACCGGTGGCTCCCCGGCCCCGCGTACCGGGAGAAGGTCATGGGTCTGTTGCCGCCCTTGCCGTTGTCCAGGTAGTGATAGTGATTTAAGACCCACAGAGGGTCTAAGCCTTCCACCTTGCTGTCCGTGCCCTGCTGCCAGTCCACCCACCAGAAATCTACTCCCTCCTTCTCCCTTGGGTAGTGAAGGCAGGAAAAATAGTTTTCTATGTACTTGGGGTCCGCCACATCGCAGTTGATGGGATCTTCGCCGGACGCGTCGATCCCCATGGCATGGGCCATTTCCCCGTACATCTCCTCGTGGGCCCTCACTCCTGACGCGGGATGGACATTCAAGGTAACGTGCATGCCTCTTTTGTGGAGGCTCTGGAGAAAACCGGCAGGGTCGGGAAAATAATCCCGGTTCCAGGTGTACCCTGTCCAGCCGCTGCCGTATTTCTCATCAATATCTACCAGATGCCAGTCCATGTCCAGAACCGCCACCGTAAAAGGCAGGTTTTCCGCCTCAAACCGGTCCATGAGATGTCCGTAGGTTTCCTCCGTGTAGGGATAATACCGGCTCCACCAGTTTCCCAGGGCGAATCTGGGCAGCATGGGAGTTTTGCCGCACAGGTGGTAAAACGCGGCCAGGGCCTCCCGGTAGTCGTGGCCGTAGCCGAAGAAATATAAGTCCTGTCCCCCCTTTTGCCGGGGTTCCACCCACCCGTCCGGGAGAATCGCCAGGGATTTGGAGTCGTCCAGCAGGGAGAAGCCGTACCGTGACACAACCCCGTGGTCCAGGTCCACGGCTCCGTCCGCCTCGTCCAAGGTTCTGGCGGTGCCCCCTAAGTCCTTGATCTCGTCGCCGTAATGCCAGATGCTGTGGTAATTGCTTAGATTGCCTTTTACCTGGATGCTCAGGCCGTGAGAGGAAAATTCCTTCTCATTGTAGGTTAAGTGAAGGCGTGAGGTGTGAACCTCGATGGAACCCTCCCCCCTGACCACCCGGAACGAGACCTCCGGGAAATCCCGGTTCTGAACCATCTGGGTGGGGCGGTCCTCAAAGCTCCGGCCCGGGCTGTACTCCAGACGGAGCAGACCTTCCGTGAGAACGGTGATCCGGTATCCCTCCCCCTCGATGACGCTGGCTGGGGGCGGGAGCGGCTGTGTGTGGATTTTGTAAAGCTCCTTCATGATGACCTCCTTTGCTGATTTCTCCACTTTCTGGGAGAAATCCCGTATGTATTTTTAAATGCCCTGGAAAAATGCAGAGGATTCTGGTAGCCCACGGCAGTGCCGATATCCCCCACAGAGTACTGGGGCTGTCTCAGCAGCTCCGCGGCTCTGGCCATCCGGTAGCGCAGCAAAAACTCCTGGGTGGTTTTCCCCATGGTCTCCTTGAAGATTTTTCCGAAATAGCTTCTGTTTAAACCGCAGGTGTCCGCGATATCCTCCACGGAAATGTCATTTTGAAAATTTTCCTCAATAAATCCCAGGGCCTTGCGCACATAGCTCTCCTGCCTGCTTCCCTCCCGGACTTCCTGGCCGGAAGCAGCCTCTGACGGGCACAGGGCATCCAGAAACAGGTACAGATGGCCCATGAGGTGGTGGGGCGCCATGTCCCTGTGGCGGATCAGATAGATCATCTCCTCCTTCACCCGCTCCTCCCCGCCGGGAACCTGACAGCGGTATACGGGATCTTCCGGGCACAGGCCCGCCGCCTTTACGGCTCCCCCGGCCCTGAGCCCTCCAAACTCCAGCCACGCGTACTCGCACAGGCCCGCCTTGACCTGAAACCGGCGCTCCTGGCCCGGGAATACCATGAACCCCTGGCCGCCTGCAAGGTTCCAGCCACCCTGCCTGCCGTCAGGGCTTAAGGCGGACAAAACTCCTCTGCCGGACAGGATATAGCAAAATAAAAAGTGCTCCTCCCGCGCCAGGATGTCCACATGTCCCGTCTCACATTTCTCCTGTCCAAGACGGTACAGGTTCAGATCCACAAATGTCTCGACACTCATCGAAATCACTCTCCAAATTTTTGCGCGCGCGATGTTTTGTAATTACATAATATCCTCTTTCTGTTGCGAAATCTTGCATTATTTTCTATAATAGATAACACAATATTGACATTTTCCCGAAATGGGCAGGGCGCCCGAAAGCTTAGAGAGGAGTTTGGCCTATGTACCCCGATATCACCCTGAAAGAAGCCGCTGTCCACGGCACAAGAAAAAATCCTCTGATGTCCATCCATTTTACCACAGGGCCGGGCACAGGTTATCCGGACCATTTTTTCGTGGAGCGCCACTGGCATCCCGACGTGGAGCTGATTCTGGTCCGGAAGGGGGTCTACCTGTGTGAGCGGAACTTAGAAACCTGGCAGCTGGCAGAGGGGGACCTGGTGGTCATCAACAGCGAGGAGCTCCACCAGCTCACGGGGAATGGGCCGGACACGGTGCACGACGTGGTGCTGTTCAGCCCGGACCTTCTGGACTTTGCCTACCTTGACGAGTGGCAGGAGAAGTGGAGTCGCCCTTTTTTAAACCATGAACTGGAATTTCCCTTCCGCCTCCTTCCCGGCCACGCCGCTTATCCCCGAGTCCTGGAGCTGTTTGACAGGATTCTCAAGGCAGGCCTGGAGAAGGAGGAGGGGTGGTATATGACCTGCAAGCTGGGGATTTTGGAGCTGTTCGCCTTTATGGCCGGCCAGGGTCTTTTGGTTCCCCCGGGGAAGACGGCTTCATCCTCTGATCTGAGGAAAATCGCCCACTACAAAACCATTGCAGGCTATATCGAGGAACATTTTGACGAGCCGGTGACCTTGGGGCAGCTCTCGGAGGTGATCCCCTGCAGCCCCAACTATCTGTGCCGGTTCTTCAAGGAGATCGCCGGCCTGTCCCCTATCCAGTACCTGATCAACTGCCGCCTGGAGAGGGCCTGCGCCCTTCTGGCCAACACCACCATCCCCATCCTCCAGGTATCCTTAGACTGCGGATTTGAGAACGTCAGTTACTTTATACGGAAATTCAAAGAATCGAAGGGATGCACGCCCAAAGAATTTCGCCGAAAGATCCAGGAGGCATGACGGTAAAAACAGGCAAATCGTTTCTGAAAATCTAGCAAAATGGTATAAAGTCATAAAAATCATGATATTTATTCCGTCTTTTTCCTATGATATACTGTCAATATCACCAAAAACAGTATGAAGGAAGGGAGTTCAAAGGAAATGAAAAACAAAAAAAGCCCGCTGGGACTTTTCCTCACCGGCTCCGTGGCAGCAGGTCTTGTCCTGACAGGGTGCGGAGGGGGAGCCCAAAATGACGGAAAAATCCAGATCGAGATGATTCAGTTTAAGCCAGAGGCAATCGAAGTGTTTGAACGCCTGGAAGAGGAGTTTAACAGGACCCACGACAACATTCACCTGACCATCGACTCTCCCAACGATGCGACCACAATCTTAAAGACACGGTTTATCCGGGAGGATTATCCGGACATCATCGGAATCGGCGGCGACATTAATTATTCCTATTTCGTTGACTCCGATATTCTGGCAGACTTGTCAGGATATTCTGGACTTTCCTCCATCAAGCCGGCTTACTTAGAGATCCTGGATGGCCTGGAATTTGTCCCCACCCAGGGCTCCTTTGGAGTTCCCTACGCGGCCAACGCTGCCGGGGTACTCTATAACCGGACCATGTTCCAGGAACACGGCTGGGAGATCCCGGAGACATGGGGCGAGTTTACCGCTCTCTGTGAGGAGATCAGGGCAGCAGGCATACAGCCCTTATATTTTGGATTTAAGGACACCTGGACCTGCCTGGCTCCCTGGAACGCCCTGGCCGTGGACTTAGCGCCGGCTGACGTGTGCCGCCAGGTGAACCGGGGGGAGACCACCTTTACCCAGGAGTACAGGGAGGTTGCCGAGAAGATCAGAGAACTGGTGGGCTACGGTCAGGAGGGCCCCTTTGCCTACGGCTACAACGATGCCTGCACCGCTTTCGCCAACGGGGAATCCGCCATGTTCACCATCGGAAGCTACGCTGTGCCCCAGATCAAATCCGTGAATCCTGACATGGACATCGACTCCTTCGTCATGCCGGGAAGCGACAGCGCTGACGGCAATGTGTTAAACTCCGGCGTGGATCTTTTGTTCTCTGTCATGGAAGCCTGCGAGAACAAGGAGGCTGCCTATGAGGTGCTGGACTTTTTGCTGGAACACGAGAACGTGCAGATGTACCTGGACAATCAGAACGCCATCTCCTGCAAAAACGAGGAGTTTCAGCTGGCCTCCATGCTGGACGGCATGAAAGACTACATCTCCGCGGGGAAGATGGTTGACTATCAGGACCACTATTACCCTTCCGAGATGTCTGTGGACGCCCAGATCCAGACGTTCCTCATCAACCAGGACGTAGATGCCTTCCTGGCCAAGTTTGATAAGGACTGGCTTCGGTACAACCGGGATATCATCCAGAAGGTAAAAGACTATGAGCGGCAGCAGGGACAATAGGGGGGAATAAAATATGAAGAAGATCAATGACAGAGAGAGAACTTATTTTTTCATGACGCTGCCCATACTGGCGCTGTTCTTTTGCTTTAACACGCTGCCTCTGATCAAGGGCGTCATATACAGCTTTACAAACTTTAAAGGCTACGGCTCCTACGACTGGGTGGGCCTACGCAATTACGTGGATCTGTTCCAGGATGTGAGGGTGGGAAAATCTTATCTGTTCACCGTCAAGCTGGCAGTGACTTCCACCATTGTGGTCAATGTCCTAAGCCTGCTTCTGGCCCTGGGCCTAAGCAGCAAGATCAAGTTTAAAAGCGCTCTCAGGGGGCTGTACTTTATCCCCAATATCCTGGGCGCCCTGGTGGTGGGCTATATTTTCAACTACTTTTTCACCTACATCCTTCCGGCCGTGACAAAGACCACAAGCATGCTTGCCAGCACCAGCTGGGCCTGGGTGGCCATCGTGGCGGTGTGCGCCTGGCAGTCCGTGGCTATGAACACCATCATCTACATCTCCGGCATCCAGACGGTTCCCGAGGAAGTCTATGAGGCCGGGGCCATCGACGGGGCCACGGGGTGGTTTAAATTTAAGAACCTGACATTCCCCCTGATCATGCCGTTTTTCACCATCAACATGGTTCTGTGCATGAAAAACTTCCTTATGGTGTTTGACCAGATCATGGCGCTGACCAAAGGCGGGCCGGCCCAGAGCACAGAGTCCATATCCTACTTGATCTACAACAACGGCATGGCCGGAGGCCAGTTCGGTTTCCAGAGCGCCAACGCGGTGGTGTTCTTTGTCCTCATCGTAGCCCTGTCTGTGGCGCAGACGAAATTTGGCAGCAGTAAGGAGGAGCAGCTGTAATGAAAAGACAAAATAAAACAGAGCGGGTCAGCTGGCCTGTCACGATTCTTTTGATCCTGGGCCTGGTAACAGTGATATTTCCCCTGTACATGGCGCTCATGATCGCGTTAAAGCAGCCGTCGGAGATGACAAACAGCATCGCGGGGATCCTCTCCCTGCCAAAGACCTTCAGCCTTGACAATTTCAGAGAAGCCATGAGAGTGACCGACTTCTGGCGCTCCCTGTTCAACAGCTTTCTGATCACAGCCGTGAACCTGGTCATCTCCATTGCCCTCCACTCTGTGATCGGCTATGTCCTGGGCCGGAACAGGGGAAGCAGCAAATTCTACAGCTTTGTGTACCTTTACATTGTCAGCGGAATGTTTGTGCCCTTTGCCATTTTGATGATGCCCCTGGTAAAACAGACCGCCCAGATGGGCATTGCCAACATTGTGGGAGTCATCTGCTGCTATGTGGTTTTCTACATGCCCATGAACATGATGCTCTATTCCGGGTACCTGGTGAACATCCCCCTGTCCTTAGAAGAGGCGGCAAGGGTGGATGGCGCCAGCACATGGAAGACCTACTGGAGCATCATCTTCCCCATCATGAAGCCCATGCACGCCACTGTGGCCGTCCTGACGGCCCTGGGCACCTGGAATGACGTTATGACGCCCCTTGTCATCATGTCGGGGAGCGGGATGAACACCCTTCCCCTGGCTCAGATGACCTTCCAGACCCAGTTCGGAACCAACTATAACCTGGCGTTTGCCTCCTACCTTCTGGCCCTTCTGCCGATTCTGATTTTCTATCTGTTCTGCCAGAAGCAGATTCTTAACGGTGTGGTCAACGGAGCGGTAAAATAAAAGACTTTGCCCGGAACCTCCGCGAAGACAGCGGCGGTTCCGGGCAGAGTCTTACGTGATTACGGCTCTGGGCAGGGTAAAGATAAACTCCGTCCCAACCCCCTCGGTGCTGATCACATCTATGGTCTCCCCGTGATTCTGTATGATCTCCTTCACAATCGCCAGCCCAAGGCCGGTGCCCCGCTTGTCCTTTCCCCGGGACTGGTCTGTCTTGTAGAACCGCTCCCAGATCTTCTTAAGGCTTCCCTTGGGGATGCCGATGCCCGTGTCCTTCACAGAGACAAAGACCTTCTCGTACTTTATTGTGGTCTGAATGTAGATCACTGAGTCCGGGTGGCTGAACTTGATGGCATTGTCGATGAGATTGTAGAGAACCTGCTGGATCTTTCCAAGGTCCGCGTAGACCATGGTGATATTCTCCGAAAAGGTCAGATCCAGGACAATGTTTTTGGCGTCACAGGTCCCCTCGAAAGAGGCGGCAGTGTCCTTGATCACCCGGTTCATGTCAAAATTGGTCCGGGACAGATACCCCTTGCTGTCCAGAGAGTTTAAGGTGAGGAGCCCCTGGGTCAGCTTGTTCAGGCGGTCGGTCTCGGAGATCACCCGGGTTAAATATTTATCGTACATCTCAGGGGGGATGGTTCCGTCTAAGATGGCCTCTAAGTACCCTTTGATGGAGGTGAGAGGGGACCGGAAATCGTGGGAGATGTTGGCGATAAAGGTTCTCTGGTACTCCTCCATCTTGTCCAGCTCGTCGGACATGTAATTTAAGGTGGCGGCAAGATACCCCATCTCATCCTGGGTATGTATGGTGGTCTTATATTTTAGGTTGCCCTCCGCGTACTGGTTGGCGGCCTCTGTGATCTTTTTTAGAGGCAGGTACACGGTCTTGGTAAACACCAGGAGGATGATCAGGGACAGGGCGAAAATGATCCCTGACACAATGTAGAGGATATTGAGAAATTCGTCTCTGGAGTCCGCGATCTGGCTTAAGGGCAGGTGGATAAGCACATACCCGTAAGTGGTGTAGTTGCCGGTGATGGGGGCGCAGACGCTGAGCACATCCTCGGTGAAGCAGTCGTTGTAGGTGCCGATGGCGTAGTGGCGGTTGCCGTTAAAGGTGGGGTCAAAGCCTGTTATGGTCACGCCGACCCTGGAGGAGCCGCGGCTGTCAACCACAATGGCGCCTCTGCTGTTGACCACCCAGA
Source organism: uncultured Hungatella sp. (assembly GCA_947066955.1). GTDB lineage: Bacteria > Bacillota > Clostridia > Lachnospirales > Lachnospiraceae > UBA3402. Next base: position 88,413 of record CAMTAF010000001.1, on the reverse strand, counting down.
TCTCTGCCCTTAAGTAGGTGGCCACGGCCTCCAGCTGAGGGCGGGCGGAGTCCATGTTCAAGTTCCTGCCCTTGTAGACCTGGCTGTAGCGGGCTGCCAGGAAATTGGCCTCATCGTAGAGGGTCTCGGATTCCTGCCGGATCAGCTGGTTGTAGGTCAGCTCCGAGGCAGTGGTGGCCACGGCGAAAAAGCCCAGGACACCGAAGACCAAGTAGCCCAGTATAAATTTGTAGTAGAGAGAATGCTTCATAAAACTACCGTTTCACTTCGAATTTGTAGCCAATGCCCCACACCGTGGTCAGGGCCCAGTTGGCGTTGTCCTTGATCTTTTCCCTGAGGCGCTTGATGTGCACATCCACGGTCCTGGTGTCGCCGATGTACTCATATCCCCAGATGTGGTCCAGAAGCTGCTCCCTTGTGAAAACCTGGTTTGGGGATGAGGCCAGGAAATAGAGGAGCTCCAGCTCCTTGGGGGGCATGTCCACGGAGTGGCCGTTGTAGGTCACGGAATAGTTGGTCAGGTTCACGATCAGATCCGGGAATTCCACATAATCCCCCTGCTGGTCCGTGCCCGGCGGCGCGGCGGAAGCAGACGTGGCGTGGCACCGGCGCAGAACCGCCTTGACCCGGGCCACCAGCTCCTTGGAGTCAAAAGGCTTGATCATATAGTCGTCGGCCCCCAGTTCCAGCCCTAAGACCTTGTCAAAGATCTCACCCTTGGCGGACAGCATAATGATGGGAACCTGGGAGGAGGTCCGCAGCTCCCGGCATACCTGGTACCCGTCAATGCCGGGGAGCATCAGATCCAGCAGTATGATGTTGGGTTTAAACTCGGGAAACACCCGCAGGGCCTCCTCCCCGTCATTCACGATCAGTGTTTCATAACATTCTTTTATCAGATAGAGCGAGATCAGCTCCGCAATGTTGGCGTCATCGTCAACAATGAGCACCCGCTGTTTTTCTGCCATTTGATTACCTCCCTGTTACTTAAAAACCACAATGGTTACACCGGAATCTCCCTCGCCGAACTCGCCCAGCCGGAACTCCTTGACGTATTTTAATTTCTTCAGTTTCTTGTGGACCGCGGCCCGCAGGGCTCCTGTTCCCCGGCCGTGTACCACCCGGACCTGGGGCAGATGGGCCAGATAGGCGTCGTCTAAATACTTGTCCAGCACAGGGACCGCCTCGTCGGTGGTCATGCCGATTAGGTTGATCTCAGGGGACACGGAGAAGGATTTGGACATCTTGATCTTGCCGCTCCCGGTCTTCTCCCTGGAGCGGGAAGCGTCGGCGCTGCTGTCTTTTGGCTCCTCGGCCATCTCCAAGTCTTTTATGTTGACCTGGGAGCGGAGGATGCCCATCTGGACGTACAGATCGCCCTTGGCGTTGGGGAGAGTGCTGACGGTCCCGATCAGGTTTAAGGACAGCACTTTGACCGTGTCTCCGATCTGAAGGGTCTTGGCGGAGATGGTCTTTTTGGGTCCCTTGGTCTTCACGGCCAGTTTCTGGTCCACCTGGTTCATCTTCTCTCGCAGCTTTGCCCGCTCTGCCTCCAATTCCTTATTGACGCCGGAGGCGGAGGCTAAGCGGTTTATGTTCCGGATAGTCTGGTCCGCGGTTTCCTTTGCCTCCCTGAGGATCCGCTGGGCCTCCTCGTTGGCCTGCTTAAGGAGCTTTTCTTTGCGCTGGTCCAGGCGCTCCTCCTTCTGGGAGAGGCGGGCCCGCAGCTTCGCCGCTTCCTCCTTGTAGGCCTTGATCTCGGCCTGCTCTTTCTCTATGGTCAGCCTGCTCTCCTCCAAGTGGGCGATTAAGTCCTCAAAGGTCTCGTCGTTGGCTTCCAGGCGGCTTTTGGCATCCTCGATGATAAAGTCCGGAAGCCCCAGCTTCTTTGAGATGGCAAATGCGTTGCTCTTGCCGGGAATACCGATGAGGAGGCGGTAGGTGGGCTGGAGATTCTCCACGCTGAACTCACAGCAGGCATTTTCCACGCCAGGAGTGGACAGGGCGAAAACCTTCAGCTCGCTGTAGTGGGTGGTGGCCATGGCGCGGCACTTCATGTTGTGGAGAAAACTGAGCACGGCGATGGCCAGGGCGGCGCCCTCCGTGGGGTCCGTGCCTGCCCCCAGCTCGTCGAAGAGGCACAGGGAGCGGCTGTCCGCCTGGTCCAGGATGGACACGATGTTGGTCATGTGGGCGGAGAAGGTGCTCAGGCTCTGTTCAATGCTCTGCTCGTCCCCGATGTCGGCAAACACATCCTCGAACACGGCCAGCTCCGAGCCCTCAAAAGCCGGGATATGGAGCCCGGCCTGTCCCATAAGGGTGAACAGGCCCACGGTTTTTAGGGAAACGGTTTTCCCCCCTGTGTTGGGTCCGGTGACGATGAGAAGGTCAAATTCTCTGCCCAGGTGGATGTTGATGGGAACCACCTTTGCCGGGTCCAGAAGGGGATGGCGTCCTTCCTTAATGTTGATATATCCGTTGGTGTTGAATACGGGCTGGCTGCATTTGTGGTGTCTGGACAGGGCGGCTCTGGCAAAGATGAAATCCAGGGAAGCTAAAAGCTCCTGGTCAAGGCGGATCTGCTCCACAAAGGGCGCGGTCTGGTTGCTTAAGTCTGCCAGGACTGCCTCGATTTCCTTCTTCTCCTGGATCTCCAGCTCCCGGAGCTGGTTGTTTAACTGGATAATGGCCATGGGCTCGATGAACAAGGTGGAACCGGTGGCGGACTGGTCGTGGACCATGCCTGACACCTGGTTCTTGTACTCAGACTTCACAGGCAGACAGTAGCGGCCATCCCGCATGGTCACCACCGCGTCCTGGAGATAGGAGCGGTTGGAGTTGAGGATGGAGTTTAACTGGGAGTGAACCCGGTCGTTGACCACTTTCATGGAGCGGCGCACATGGCGCAGGCCCGGGCTGGCGTCGTCGCTGACCTCTTCCTCCGAGATAATGCACCGCCGGATCTCCGTGTTTAAAGGGGTCAGGGGCTCAAGAAGGCGGAAAGTCTCCTCCAGAGAGTCATCGGGAAGCTCCGACTCCTCGTGCCGCCCGTAGGCCTTGGCCCGGGAGGCCACTGTGAGGACAGCGCTGATGGACAAAAGCTCCGTGATGTTTAGGGAACTGCCGATCTCCAGGCGCTTTAGGGAGTCCCCCACATCTCTCAGCCCGGAAAAAGAAACGCTGCCTTTTAAGCGCACCCTGGTGAGGGCGTCGGAGGTCTCTGCCTGGGTCCTGCGGATCTGGCCGATGTCAGTGGAAGGCAGAAGGCCGCGGCACAGACGGGCGCCTAAGGGAGATGAGGCGTATTCCGCCAGCTGGGAGATGATCTTGTCATATTCTAACGTGATTAATGATTTTTTGTTCATAAAATTAAAGTCCTTTTTTGCATGGTTTATTCCGGGTTTTAAAGATTTGGACGGGAACCCAAAATCCGCGTTACTTTTTATTATACCATAAAATGTATTTTTTAAGGGGGATTTTTTCTTAAGATTTGATTGTATGGATTGACATTAATTTAACGGAGTGATAGACTACAGTTACAGCCCCGGAGTTCACACAGAGTTGGGGCGTGCCCATATATGAGGAGGAAGATTTATGAGAAAATCAGGTAAGAAACTGGTGTCAGCGGTGCTGGCGGGCGCCATGGCCCTGTCTCTGGCTGCCTGCGGCGGACAGAGCGCGGACGCCACCACAGCGGCCGAGACCACCACGGCGGCCGAGACTACAACAGCGGCTGAGACCACAACAGCGGAAGAGACTACCACGGCAGAAGAGACAACCGAGGCCGAGAAAGAGGCAGCTGCCGGAGAGAGCCAGCAGGCGGATATCGTGGTTATCGGAGCAGGCGGAGCAGGGATGACAGCGGCGATCCAGGCAGTCCAGGACGGCGCTACGGATGTGGTAATACTGGAAAAGATGCCCATCACGGGAGGCAACACCACCCGTTCCACAGGCGGCCTTAACGCGGCGGGGACATCTTATCAGAAGGCCGACAATATTGAAGATTCTGTAGATTTGTTTGTCGAAGACACCATGAAAGGCGGCAAAGAGTTAAATGATAAAGACTTAGTGACCGTGATGGCAGAGAATTCTGCCGCTGCGGTAGACTGGGTAAATGAAATCGGCGGGGACTTAAGCGTTGTAGGCATGTTCGGAGGAGCCAGCGTAAAGCGTATCCACAGGCCCAGCGACACATCGGCGGTGGGTCCCATGCTGGTAAAGGCGCTCAATGACAAAGTGGCAGAGCTGGAGATCCCGGTTCTTCTGGAAACCAAGGCAGAGAAGATCCTGGTAGATGACAGCGGCAAGGTGCGGGGCGTGACCGCAACCAACAAGGACGGCGAGGAATTTACCATCGACTGTACGGCAGTGGTTCTGGCAACAGGCGGTTTTGGGGCCAACTCCGAGATGGTAGTAGAGTACAAGCCGGATCTGGCCGGTTTCTGCACCACCAACCACAGCGGGGCTACCGGCGACGGAATCGCCATGGCAAAGGAGCTGGGCGCGGCTTTTGTGGATATGGAGCAGATCCAGACCCACCCAACTGTAAATCCTGATACACAGACCATGTACACAGAAGGCGTCCGGGGCAACGGCGCTATCCTGGTAAACAAAGAAGGCAAGCGTTTTGTGGATGAGCTGGAGACAAGGGATGTGGTATCCGCAGCCATCCTGGAGCAGACCGACAAGGTGTGCTATCTTGTATTTGACCAGGCGGTGAGAGACAGCCTGGCAGCCATCGAGTCCTACATAAAGGCAGGCATCGTCACAGAGGCGGACACACCTGAAGAGCTGGGAGAGGCCATCGGCGTGGACGGGGCGGCTCTGGCAGAGACCCTGAAAGCCTACGCAGGCTATCAGGCAGCAGGCAAGGATGAAGAGTTTGGCCGCGAGAGCATGGAGCTTCCTCTGAACCAGCCCAAGTACTACGCCGCGCTGTGCGCGCCCGCGATTCATCACACCATGGGCGGCGTTAAGATCAACACCGAGACCCAGGTGCTCAAAGAGGACGGAAGCCCCATCCCAGGCTTATTCGCAGCCGGCGAGGTTACGGGAGGCGTTCACGGCGGAAACCGTTTAGGCGGCAACGCGGTTACGGACATTGTAGTATTCGGACGCATCGCGGGCTCCAAGGCAGAGGATTATGTAGCAGACAACGGCGGCCACACCGAGGCAGAGATCACGGCTGAGGAAGATGACAGCCAGGCGGCCCCCGCAGTTCAGGGAAACTATAAAGATGGCGTCTATGAAGGCACCGGCAAGGGCAACAACGGCGACATCACCGTGGAAGTGACCGTGGAGGGCGGCAGCATTGTCTCTGTAACCTTAAAGGAGCACGGCGAGACAGCCGGAATCTATGAGGCCGCGGAAAAGGGCGTGGTGGAAGAGATCATCAAAAACCAGACAGCGGAGGTTGACACCGTGTCCGGCGCCACCAACACCAGCAAGGGCATCATAGAGGCTGTCACGGCAGCCCTTGAGGAGGCAAAATAATTTTATCAGCATAAAAACAGCAGCCCCAGGCATGGCATCAGCAGCCGGGGCTGCTTGCTTTTATGAGCAGGCCCCCGCAGCGGAAGTTTGCCGCGAAAGCAGCGCGCGGGCCCTGAGAGGAGGTTTAGTAATAGTTCAGATAGGTCTGCGCGTTCACCGCGCTGACCGTAAGAAAACGTAGTGGTCGCGGGCATACGGCCCATCGCCGCAGGCGATTCTAAATGGCCGTATGCCGTAACAGTTCAAGGGTTATCTGAACTGTTACGAGGTTTGCCGGATGAATGTCGAAAAACACCGTAAAATCATTGCCATTCTCCCTCAGTCATGTTAAAATTTCCTTTGAGGAAGGCAAATGCGCAGCATTTTCAGGATGCCTTCCCACGACCTGGCAGGCGGCGCTTCGCGCTGTGTGCCCATATACGGACAAAGGAGGAACATAGAATCATGATCCGGATGGTAGTTACTGATATGGATGGAACACTTTTGGACAAAAAGGCGGAGGTGTCTGAGAAGAATCTGGAGGCGATCCGCCGTCTTGTAGAAAACCACATAGAATTTGTGATCGCTTCGGGGAGAGATTACCAGGGAGTATATTCCATCATTGGCAGATACGGTCTCAAGTGCGAGGCGATTCTGGGAAACGGATCCCAGTATGTGGACAGCCAGGGAAAGCTGCTTATGAGCTGTTACCTGAAAAAGACCCTTGTGAAAGAGATTGTAAAGATTTTCATGGATGCCGGAATCCCCCATATGATCTTTGCCACAGACGGATTTTATACAGGAGACAGCCCTGATGCTGTCAGGGACGCGTTTATATACAGAAGCGGAATCCGGTTTGGCCGGGAAAAGGAGGACTTCGGAGACAGCGGCAAGTACGCCTACCTGCCCTGCAACCAGCTGAAAAAGGTGGAGGATTTTGACGAATTTCTCCGGCGCGATATGGAGATTATGAAAGTGGAGGCCTTTGTCAGAAGCCCGGAGGAGGCGTACAGGGTCGCCGGCGCGAAAGAACGGCTCAAAGACATAGAGGGGATTTCATACCTATCCTCCTTTGACGACAACGTGGAGGTTACGGACCAGGAGGCCCAGAAGGGCTATATTCTGGACAAAGTAATCCGCCTGAAGGGGATTTCCAGAGAAGAGGTAGCGGTGGTGGGAGACGGCATGAACGATCTGTCCATGTTTCAGATCTTTCCAGTCTCTTTTGCCCCGTCTAATGCCCAGGAGACCATCAAGGGGCTGGCCAGGGAGATTGTGGCCGGCAATGAGGAGGATGGTTTTGCCGAGGCAGCGGACAGGGTGCTCTCAATGAATTTTTAGGAGGCGCAGGCCCAGGAGAGGAGGAAAGGTATGCCGGATATCAATGGTCCCGGGCAGGAACCCAGTGAAAAGCGCCCGTTTATACGGGAAAAGATCGTGAGACCGCCGTTAACAAAACGGCAGCTGATAAAAAGGATGGCTGCCTTTGTTTTTATTGCGGCTCTGGGGGGAGCGGCCGCAGGGGCCAGTTTCGCAGTGGTGAGGCCGCTGGCGGAAAAATATCTGGTTGAACAGCCCGAGAAGGGTACAGTCCCTGTTACAATTCCCAAAGATGAGCCGGAGTCCTCTTCCGGAGCAGAGGAGACTATGACGGTTCAGGAGGAAAGCCTTCCCGGCGGGGAGGGACAGGCGGAGGAGACAGAGAGCAGCCCGGAAGAGAGCGGGACCGGGACAGAAACAGAACCGGAAACCGAGACAGAAGAAGAAACCGCGCCTATCGAGGAGGTTATAGAGTCGGTGCTGGAGACCCGCGCCTACTCTGCCCAGGATTTAGACGACCTTTACGGGGGCCTCCGCAGCCTGGTTCGGGAGGCAGATAAAGGGATTGTGGAGGTTCATTCCCTTAAGCAGGAGACAGACTGGTTTGACAATCCCGTGGAGACGGCAGGTCTCTACGCAGGGGCAGTTATCGCCTCAACGGGACAGGAGCTGCTGATCCTGACGCCGGATGAGGCTGTAGAGAACGCGGATTCCATAAAAGTGACATTTGAGGACAGTACCCAGGCAGACGGCGTGATTAAGGGAACCGACACCATATCCGGGGTGGCCGTTGTAGGCGTGGATGTGGGGCAGTTAGATGAAACTACCCTTATGAACATATCCGTGCTCCAGCTGGGCAATTCCTACAGTGTGAAGCAAGGCGACCTGGTGGCTGCCCTCGGGGCCCCTGCGGGGCTGGTCCACTCCAGCGCTTATGGGAGCATTTCCTACGTTGCCCGCAATGTACAGGTGGCTGACGGGGTTTCCCGGTTCCTGTATGCGGATGTGAGAAGCGACGCCAAGTCGGGGACTTTTTTGCTGAACATGGCCGGGGAGGTCATTGGATGGGTAGCTGACATCTATGAGGAAGGCCAGACAGGGATTACGGTGGCAATGGCCATATCGGATTATAAATCCGTGCTGGAGCGGATGTTCAACGGTTACGCGGCGCCTTACATGGGGATATACGGCCAGGAGGTCACCGATTCTATGGCAGAACAGGGAATTCCTCAGGGAGTCTATGTGGGGGAATGCGTGCCTGACAGCCCGGCATATAATGCCGGTATACAGAACGGAGATATTATTATCCGGATAAATGACGAAGATATTTTAACAATAAAAGATTATCAGAGCCAGGTGGAAACAATGAATCCCGGCGCGGTGGTGACTGTAGCGGTTCAGAGAAAAGCCGTTGAGGAGTATAAAGAATTAGAATACCAGGTGACCGTGGGGGCCAGGTGAGAGGCCCGTTTGTGCACACGGGACGGCGCGCTGTTGTGTAGAGGAGCGTCCATATGGGGCGCGGGAGAGTTTAAGAAGGGAGAGGCGATGAAGTATATTGACACCCTGAGAGAAGGGATGCGCATATCGGAGGTGTATCTGTGCAAGAACAAGCAGATCGCGCTGACCAAATCAGGAAAGGAATACGGCAATCTGTTGCTGCAGGACAAGACGGGGACCATTGACTCCAAGATCTGGGACTTGGGATCGCCGGGCATAGGCAGCTTTGAAGTTATGGACTATGTGCGGGTGGATGCGGATGTGACGGTGTTCCAGGGCTCCAACCAGCTGAATGTAAAGAGGATCCGCCGGGCAGAGGAGGGCGAGTATGTGGAGGCCGACTACCTGCCTGTGTCCTCCAAAGATATGGGCAAGATGTATCAGGAGCTGGTCCAGTATGCCAGATCCATAAAAAATCCGTACCTGAACAAACTGGCATCCGAATTTTTCATAGAAGACCCGGAGTTCGCCAGGGCATTTCAGTTCCACAGCGCGGCCAAGAGCGTCCACCACGGCTTTGTAGGCGGGCTTCTTGAGCACACTCTGGGAGTGGTGAAGCTGTGCGATTATTTTGCCGGCTATTATCAGGAGCTGAACAGGGATCTGCTGCTGGCCGCTGCCATGTTTCACGATATCGGGAAACTGAAGGAGCTGTCCAGATTTCCGGAGAATGATTATACGGACGAGGGGCAGCTCCTGGGCCATATCATGATCGGCACGGAGATGCTGTCAGAGAAGATCCGCGGGATCCCGGACTTCCCGCCCAAGCTGGAGCTGGAGCTGAAGCACTGCATCCTGGCCCATCACGGCGAGCTGGAGTACGGCTCACCCAAGAAGCCTGCCATCCTGGAGGCCCTTGCCTTAAACTTCGCGGACAATGCAGACGCAAAGCTGGAAACCATGATCGAGGCTCTCAGAGGCATCAATGAGAATCAGGCATGGGCCGGATACAACCGCCATCTGGAGACCAATATAAGGAAGACCGTGGAGACTTAAGAGCGCGGCCCATCCGCCGGAGGGCGGATTCCCTATTTGCTGCCGCGGCAATAACGGCAAAGAGGAGTCCTGGAAAAAGAGACGAAATACATCACTTTTTCCAGGACTCCTCTTTTGTTGTATTGCTGAATCTATGTAAAAAGCAGGAGGGCCGCTTGAATTGTTTGTCGAGGCTGACAGCGGTTGCGCGCTTGTTGCCGCCTGCCTCATTGTATGGGGTTAGCCTTGGGGAAAGGAGCCTGTCCGTCTTCCCCGGGCCATTTCATATCTTATCGATATCATGGTTATATAATAACAGGTAATTGTGAATAGAGTTTGTGTATTCCATAAAGGAAGTGTAAAATTCTGGAATTAATTCTTAAGAAAGGTTGAAAGAATTTCTTGCGCTCAGTGGGGAAAACAAATAGAATGATACCAGAGGCCGGAAAACACGGAGGCAGCCTGTTTCCGGGGGCGTAAAGAGAAGCGAGATCTATAATGGCGTGAGGAGAGATCAGAGATGGATTGGAAGAAAAACGACATTTTTCAGGTGACTATAGAGGATATGAGCGACGACGGGGCAGGCATCGGAAAAAGTGACGGCTACATCTGGTTTATCAAGGATGCCGTCATCGGGGACAAGGTGGAAGCCCGGGTCATGAAGACGAAAAAGTCTTACGGGTTCGCCAGGCTTGAGAAGGTTTTGGAACCCTCCCCGGCAAGGACAGAACCCCTCTGCCCTGTGGCCCGCCAGTGCGGCGGATGCCAGCTCCAGGCCATGAGCTATGAGGAGCAGCTGAAATTCAAGGAGAACAAGGTGTACAATAACCTTGTGCGGATCGGCAGGCTGGAGGGGCTTTGGAGAGCGGAGGGGGAAGAGGCGCAGTCAGGGGCAGAGACGGCGGCCGGAGAAGAGGCGCAGGCCCGGGCGGTTTTTCTTCCGATCATGGGCATGGAAGACCCCTGGAGATACCGCAATAAAGCTCAGTTTCCATTCGGCGTGGACAAAGAGGGAAATGTGGTGACAGGATTTTACGCAGGGCGCACCCATGTGATTATCCCTCAGGAGGACTGTCTTTTGGGGGTGGAGGAGAACCGGGAAATCTTAAGAACAATCAGGGATTTTATGGACAGGTTCCATATCCAGCCCTATGATGAGGCACAGCACAGAGGACTGGTGCGCCACGCGCTGATCCGCAAGGGGTTTGCCACGGGGGAGCTGATGGTGTGCCTGGTGATAAACGGACACGCTCTGCCCCGCCAGGAGGAGCTGGTGGAGAGCTTGAGAAAAATCGAGGGGATGACAAGCATTTCTTTAAGCGTCAACACAGAGCGGACCAATGTGATCATGGGGAAGGAGATTATCCCTGTGTTTGGGCCTGGGTATATCACAGATTTTATCGGCAATGTAAAGTACCAGATATCCCCTCTGTCCTTCTATCAGGTGAACCCGGCCCAGACGGAGAAGCTGTACAGCACGGCCCTGGAATACGCGGGGCTCACGGGGAACGAGGTGGTGTGGGATCTGTACTGCGGCATCGGGACCATCTCGCTGTTTCTGGCGCAGAAGGCCAGGAAAGTGTTTGGGGTTGAGATCGTTCCCCAGGCTATCGATGACGCCAGGAGGAACGCGGAGATTAATGGGATAGAGAATGTGGAGTTTTTTGTGGGCAGGGCAGAGGAGGTGCTGCCTGAGCAGTATGAGAAAAACCGGATCTATGCGGATGTGATCGTGGTGGACCCGCCCAGGAAGGGGTGCGATGAGAAGTGTTTGGATACCATCGTGGAGATGGGGCCGGAGAGGGTGGTGTATGTCAGCTGCGACTCGGCTACCTTGGCCAGAGATGTGAGAGTTCTGTGCGACAGGGGGTATGAGGTGAAGAAGGTTCGGTGCTGTGATATGTTCTTTGCTACGGTTCATGTGGAGTGCGTGGTATTGATGTCACGGGCTGAGAAATAACGAACTGAAAAAGTGTAGAAAACAAGGGATTTCCGGGAGTTGGGACTGTTTGGACAACGGTTCCGGTTTCCATATCTTTTACGTTTAATCATTCTGTGGAAACTGGTCTACTGTAAAAAGCGGCGGAGAGTTGAGCGGACGGGATAGATATTGGGGGTGTTGTGGAGACAGGATTGATAAATGGGATGTTGAGTTGACAGTATTGACATTTGAAGGAAATCAGAAAAACAGTGCCTTGTGCCAATATGAGATACCGCATGTGCGGAGCCGATTTTCGAGGAATGTATAGGTAGCTATTGGCATACCCTCTTATTATGCTTTATGGATCTGAAATCATGTGGTATAATACCATTGCTTTTTACATACTAACAAAAGTCATTTTTAAATGAGGTAGAAGAACTGAAAAGGCGTTGTGCATGAATAAGCAGATATTAGAAGAATGTCTTATATACATAAATTTTGAGGAGGATAATTGTGGCGATAACAGTAAATGGAGTATTTACAGAGTTTATGAATGATACTGTAAATTTAGATAAGACTCAAACGCAGACGGCAAGAAAGAGTAGAGATAATTTGCTTTCAGATCTTAATGACTATAGAAAAGCAGAGATGCATAAGAATCATGAGGCAGCAACATAGAAACTTAAGTCTTATGATTGGAATTTTGACATTGTTCCATGTTTCTACTGCAAAGGCGATTTCTATTTAATTCCGGATGGAAAAGGAAATTGGAAAAAAACTGATCCTCGAATTGATAATCAAAGGATAACAACAATCAATCAAGAGCATAATGGAAATTTGTTAGCACTTATTAGACTTGTTAAATACTGGAATAATAGGCGCATTACATATACAGTAGGATCATATATGCTGGAATGTATGATCCTTCAACGATATGAAAATATGATTACGCCTGAAAAGTGGTGGATTGATCTACAGTTTAGAAATACGTTAAACTACTTATCTTCGGCGATATATTATAGTGTAAATGATCCAAAGGGGATTCAAGGGGATTTGAATACCTTTAGCTATAGTGAAAAGGTAAAAATAAGTGAAGCCTTAAAAAATGCTTATGATAAAGCGTCAGAGGCAACTGCTTTAGAAACCTCTAATAAAGATCAAAAAAATGCAATAAAAAAATGGGGAGAAGTTTTAGGAGATTATTTTCCAAACAGTAATTATGAGAAGTACGGCAGGGATAAAGCCACGAAGAAAAGATATGGCCGTGCATGGAAGAGGATCCGCGACAAGTATGCTGCAGAGCATCCGTTCTGTGAGCTGTGTTTTGATCGTGGGATCATAGTGCCGACAGAAGAGATACACCACAAGAAACCGTTGAGTGAAGGTGGCACGCACGATCGTAGTAATCTGATCGCGCTGTGCAAGTCGTGTCACTCACACATACACGCGAAGAGAGGGGACTACTGGGGGAACCGCCGCGGGTAGGGGGTGGTGAAATCTCTATACGTAAGGCTCCCAGGGAACGGCGCGGGGGTCACGCGTGCAAAATCGCGAAATGAAAAGTGAAATTCGAACTAAAGAGAATTTACCTCTGAGGTAAACAGACATCTTGACTGATTAAGATATCTGTGCTATCATAAATTTACCTCAAAGGTAAATCCGAAAGAGAGGTGATGGTTTGGATATCACGTACAAGAACAACAAAATCAAAAAGGTTTGTACGGATGCCAAAACTGCAGAGAGAACCTACGGTCGAGAAATGGCCGAAAAAATACATCAGCGTATAGATGAAATTGGTGCAGCAGATACTGTTGAGATGATGATACAGTTCCATATCGGACGATGTCATCCACTTACGCAGAATAGAAAAGGGCAATACGCGGTGGATTTGGTTCATCCGTACAGATTGGTATTCGAGAAGAATGGCGACGAGATCCAAATAGCAAACATTTTGGAAATAGTCGATTATCATTAGAGGTCAAGATGACAAGTCAAGGAGGTAGCACTATGGTGAGAAGTCGCAGTTATATTGCAACGCCACCTGGGGCGACAATTAAAGAACAGTTAAATGACAGAGGCATGAGCCAGAAGGAGTTTGCAGCCAGGATGGATATGTCAGAGAAGCATATCAGCAAGCTCATCAATGGCGATGTGCAGCTTACTCCTGAGACTGCGGTCAGATTGGAAATGGTGCTTGGCGTTCCGGCTAAGTTCTGGAATAATCTTGAGGCAATCTATAGGGAGAAAGTCATTAAGGCAGAGGCTGAAAATGCTATGGATGCTGATGCCGAAATGGCGAAACAATTTCCATACAGCGAAATGGCAAAATTCGGATGGGTTCCGGAAACCAGAGATGCGAAGGAAAAAGTTGTTTATCTCAGGAAGTATTTTGAAGTTGTGGAACTTTCACTTCTTGGAAGTGATCAGATTACAAGAATCGCATGCAGAAGACTTGCAATCACAGAAAAGAGTGATCTTGCGCTGATGGCGTGGGCTCAGGAAGCAAAGATCAAGGCACGTGATATCCAAACAGCTCCGATCAATATTAAAGGTCTGATTGCGGCAATGCCTGAGATACGTAAAATGACAGTGCTTAAGCCGAAGGACTTTTGCCCGCAGATAAAAAAATGCTTGGCGGACTGTGGCATAGCACTGGTGTTTCTTCCTCATTTGAAGGGATCCTTCCTTCAAGGGGCATCCTTTATGGATGGAAACAAGATTGTTGTAGGGCTTACTGCAAGAGGAAAGGATGCGGATAAGTTCTGGTTCAGCTTATTCCATGAATTGGCGCATATTGCGCTGGGTCATGTAGGACAGCCAAACGGAACATCTGAAGACGATGAGAAAGCTGCTGATAAATGGTCTGGTGATACACTGATCACAGCTGAAGATTTCGAAGCCTTCAGAAAGGATAGAGATTATTCAGAGAGAGGTGTAATTCAGTTTGCAAAAGCTCAGGGGATTGCTCCCGGAATAGTAGTTGGAAGAATGCAACTTGAAGGAATGATCAAGTACAGTATGCTGAATAATTTAAAGGAAAAATATGAGATAGCTGTATAAAGCAATCATATATAAAGAGTATTACGAGGGATCATGTGAAGAGCATGATCCTTTTATTATGGAAAAATGAAGGAAGGAGGGTGATGCCCTATGGCAGGTAGAAAGCCGAAGCCTACAGCTGTGAAAAAGCTGGAAGGCAATCCGGGAAAGAGAAAGCTGAACACAAAAGAACCGGTTCCGGGTAAGGGAATGCCCGACTGTCCGAAGTGGCTGCTCCCGGATGCACGGGAAGAGTGGAAACGACTAAGTGAAAAACTGAATCAGATGGGAGTTCTGACAGAGATCGACAGATCAGCATTTGCTGCATACTGTCAGTCTTATGTCAGATGGAAAGAAACTTGAAACTTGGAGGAATTGCAAAAAACTTTTCCGGTTTATCCGGGTTAGGGATATTAAACATTATTCTGATCTGCGGTATCAGGGAGACGACACGATGACGGAGCGGATGGATCTGCTGATACAGCACAGAAAATCTGTAGTGGAGGAGCAAAGGAAATGGGCTGAGTACCTGCAGAACCTGGATGAGAAAATAAGCATATATCAGGAGTTGGAGCTTTTGATAGAAGAAGCGAAGAAAAAAGGTGTAAAGCATATCTCATTAGAGGCAACGGATATGGGAAGGCTTTTGTATGAACGATATGGTTTTGTGGGCATGAAGGATGAGATGGAACTGCCGGAAGACCGTTTGTAAAAGGAGCATACATGGACATTACATTGGAAAAAGTGGAAGAAAGTAAAAAGGATGTTTTTTTATATAGGCTCTTACAATATTCTTTATTTGAAGAAAGTCTCAGCGATCAGAATGATATGAACGAAGATGCATTATTTGAATATCCGTGGTTTGAAAATTACTTTACGGAAGAAGGAAGAGATGCCTGTTTTATAAGAGAGCGGGGAACAGGCAGGCTTCTGGGATTTGTTATGATAAATACCTATGTGCGGAAATGGGATTCTGGCCATAGTATAGCAGAATTTATGATATTGCCTAAATTCAGAAGGAATAAAATCGGGAGGTGATGAATGGAAATACTGTGAGATTGGGACACAGGAGGACATGGACGCCTTTTAAACTGAGGAATGGAATGACCTCGACGAAGATGAGGAAGGAAAACTTATCATCGATCCCGATCAGGCAGAAGTGGTGCGAGTCGAATATAAAGCAAATCCTTACCAATGAGAAGTATATTGGGGATGCGCTCCTGCAGAAAACCTGCACAGTAAGTATTTTGGAAAAGAAAAGAGCAAAGAATAACGGCGCTCTTCCGAAATATTATGTAGAAGGCTGTCACGAGGCTATAATTTCAAGAGATATATTCCTGCAGGTACAGTCAGAAATGAGGCGCAGGGCGAACCTGTCAACGGTCGGGAAAAAGAGAGTCTACAGTGGGAAATATGCTTTGTCCAGCATTGTTTACTGCGCTCCTTGCGGAGATATTTACCGCAGAATCAAATGGAACAACAGGGGCTATCAGTCAATCGTCTGGCGATGCGTAGCTGGGTGGAGAAGGGCGGACCGGATTGTAAGGCGAGAACTGTCCGCGAGGATGAACTTCACAGGCCGGGGAACAGCGATAAGCAGATTGAAAAAATCGGTGATGCCATAACCTATCTCCGTGAATCCCGGCAGGAGATCCTTACGGAGGCAGCATTAAAAAAGAATACACGGGACAGGATCGAGGACATGATGCGCTTCCTGGACGATCAGATCTGCGCGGTCACAAATCAGGCAACGAAAAAAGAAGCAAAAAATTCCCGCAAGGTTGACTATTTTCTCTAAATGGGATATATTATAACTACAAATCAAATATTTTTGTATTTGATTTGTAGTTGAGATATGGAGGTGTTAATATGGCTGAACAGGTTTTAAATCAGTTTCGCTCAGATAAAGAGCTTAGAGAGGAGTGTGTCGCAATCTATGAATCGCTTGGTATGGATCTGAATACGGCATTCCGTATGTTCATGGAACGCACACGAATGGTAAGAGGACTTCCTTTTCCGGCGGTATTGCCTGAAACCCGTATGACGAGAATTGAGGCACAAAGGGCAATTGATGATCTCCGGGCAGAGGCGGCAGGTCTTCCGGAGATGTCACTTGATGAGATCAATGCCGAAATCCGCGCATCGAGAGCAAAAAGGAAGGCAAGAGAATGAGGTATTACGCAGTTTTCGATACGAATGTCCTTATTTCTTCTCTGCTGACCAAAAGAACCGACACAGCAACGGCGCTTGGTTCTTGTATCTATATAAAGCATTTGAAGATAAAGGAAAAGTTGGGTTAGTATTCCAGGTAGATAATTGTGAAGTATATGCGCTTACTTGGGATGATATATTTAAAAGTTTTGAAATAAAGCATAAGCCGATGCTAGAACGATTGAAGTATGATAGAGAGCGGGTGGCAAATGAATTAATGGCAGAGGTAAGTGATACTGAAGGGCGAGAAAAAGCGGATACTCTTACGAAAATTGCTGTTGCAGAAGTGCTGTAAACTATTACTTGATAATTCAAAAAGAAGTGCTAATAAATAATCTGTAAATGAAATGATGGAGTTGACAAGATGAATGCATCTTTTTAAACGAAATCAAAGAAATTTTAATTTCGGCAAGAAATAAAGTCTATCAAACAGCTAATTTTGCAATGGTTGAAGCTTATTGGAATATAGGAAAATCAATCATTGAAGAACAGGGCGGTAATGAAAAGGCGGAGTATGGGACAGGTCTATTGAAAGAATTGTCAAAGCAAATGACTCAAGATTTTGGAAAAGGATTTACCGTTGCAAACTTGAAAAATATGCGGCAATTTTATTTAACATTTCCAAATAGCTACGCATTGCGTAGCGAATTGAGTTGAGTTGGACACATTATCGGCTTCTGATGCGAGTAGAGAATGAAAATGCACGAGAATTTTATATGCAGGAAGCTGTAAAATCCCAATGGAGTACTAGGCAGCTTGAACGTCAGATAAATTCCTTCTTTTATGAAAGGTTATTATCCAGTAAAAATAAAAAGCAAGTTGCACAGGAAATACAGACATTAGAGTCAGCGAAGAAACCAGAAGATTTTATTCGTGACCCTTATGTGTTGGAATTTCTTGGGCTGACACCTAATGATGATTTTTATGAAAGTGATTTAGAGCAAGCGTTAATTACACATTTGCAAAAATTCCTTTTGGAATATGTTCTGCAATGTCAGATTCCTGCCAGGCCAGGCAGCAGAAATCATAGTCAGTGCTGTCGAAGTTGGGGTTTCCGTCATCAGGGAATGGTTTGATGAAACGGAAAGTTAAAATCAAATAGGATTAGAAAAACAGGATTCCTGGAAACGGGGGTCCTTTTTTCATGCTTTATCCCGGTGTTTTCTTAATTGGTCTACGGGTTTCCATAACATTGTAACAGGGAGGCAGGATGAATGGATTATGAGAAGATAACAAGATGTCAATTGAAGAGATTAAAGAAACACAGTGACTGGACCTACAGGCATTCGCTGAGGGTCATGGATCATGCTATGAAAATCAGGTGTACTCTGGGCGTGGAATCCCAAACATTAAAAGAACTGTCCATGGCGTCTAGGCTCCATGATATTGGAAAGTTAGCAATACCGGCCTGCATTTTAGACAAATCCGACGGATTGTCAGAGGAAGAGTACCGGCTGGTGAAATGCCATACCGTCTATGGATACCCTCCCGCAGTCTGCGAAGCCGTAAGGGCTCATCATGAGCGCTATGACGGGAGGGGATATGGTGGAAGGCGGGAGGTTGGCATTCTGGCAAAAATCCTCTGCGCCGCTGACTCCTATGACGCCATGAAGTTTGGGAGGCCATACAGGGAAGGATATACGGACGAGGAAATCTATCAGGAAATGGCCGTGAACAGCGGGAAACAGTTTGCCCCTGGTTTGTGCTGCAGCGCTCCGGCTTTTGCCTTAAAATTGACGCCATGGGAACCCAGATCAAAATAGCGGAAAAAATCCATTCAAGAAGGGCGGACTATGTGCTGGCGCTGAAAGGAAACCATCCACCATCAGGTACAGCCCCGACTGGGAGCCTTTTAGCAGCTCCACTGCATTATCTCTATTCTTGGCCTGGGAATACTGGTATAGCAGCAAGGGTTCAAGGCCATCCTTACCGGAACGCATCAGCCACACATAAGATTTGCTCTGTGTCCTTTTGTCCGACTCTTTCAGCACCTGGATCGGTGTCTTATCCATCATCAGGAAGTTCCGTTTTAGGAGTTCCCTGTAGAAGAACTGCACAAGGTACTGGAAATACAGGATAAGAAAGCAGTTCTGATGGGATATGCAAATATGACTTGTGCACTACAATTTGATGCAATATTAAACAGACAAAATTGAAAATTTGTCTGATTAATATTGACAAATTCCTCAAATTCATTTATGATGGACTTATCAAAATTCTATGAAAAATCGGAGGTCGATTGATGAAAACAAGAAAATTGGGTCAAATTGAAGTCGGTGAAATGGGCTTAGGCTGTATGGATTATTCTCATGGTCATGGCAATCCGCCAAAGAGAGAAGAAAGTATTCGGCTGATGCGTCTCGCCTATGAGCTGGGTACAACATTATTTGATACGGCAGACGCATATGCAGATGGCCACAATGAGATTTTAGTGGGGGAAGCATTGAAACCGATTCGCCATCAGGTTGTTCTTACCACAAAGTATAATCCGGAGCTCCGGCCGGTTACCGATCCGAGCAAGGGGACGGTAAAAGAACAGATCGAAGGTAGACTTGACGATTCTTTAAAACGGCTGGGAACAGATTATGTCGACATTTATTATATGCACCGGGTAACTGATGATGTGCCGTTGGATGAAGTTGCCGGTTATATGGGTGAGTTCATTAAAAAAGGAAAAATTCGGGGATGGGGCATGTCCCGGGCGACGGCGGAGCATATTGAAATTGCCCAGGCAGTCACACCGCTTTCTGCGATTCAAAATGAATACTCTCTGATGGAAAGAGACCCGGAGACAGATGGCGTCCTGGATGCCTGTGAAAAGTACGGAATTGGATTTGTGCCCTATATGCCCCTTGGCGGCGGTTTCCTGACGGGGATGATAAAGCCGGGTATGGTGTATGAAAATGATAATGCGAAGCGGTTCTCGTCCCGTTACAGTGACGAGACAATTCTTAAGAATCAGCCGCTTCTGGACGTTTTAGATAAGGTCTCTGCCTTGAAAAACTGTTCTTATGCACAGGCTGCTTTGGCCTGGCTGCTCTATCGCAGAGATTTTATTGTTCCTATTGCCGGCGCAATGAAGGAAGAATTTGTTCGGTCAAACTGTGCCGTGCCGGATATAGCATTTTCAGAAAAGGATTTGGCAGATTTTGATGAAGCCCTTTCAAAGGTAACGTTGTATGGAAAGTGGGATGAAAGCGCTGTATTTAAGCTGAAAGAAGTCCTTGATCAGGAAGGTTATGAGCCGGGTATGAAATCCTGGGGATATGAATAAAATAAGCGTTCAAAAAGAAGATATGCCGATTTGCGATGTGGTTTTAATCACGCCGCAAATCGGCATTTTGTATCCTATTAGTATAGCTTGTATTTTCCGCAATTCAGATTAAGGGCATCCACAATATGGTGTAAATGAATCTCCATGGCATGATGTGCTGCAAGCGCGTCTTTCTGCCGAAAAGTCTCCACCATGGTCATGACATCCATAGCGGTATCGGTTGCAAGTTTTCCAATGGACCGCTTACTGGTAATGGCGTCTTCGATTGAACATGAAATCATGGGAATCATATTTTCAAACAATTCATTTTTAGTGGCCTCTATAATCTGCCGGTGAAAACTTTGCTCACATTCGATCCGATTTTCGCTTTCAGCAATCAATGCGCACAATTCCTCACCAGTTTCAACGATTCTTTCAATCTCAGCATCATCCCCGCGCTGTACTGCAAGCGCAATGGCACCGGGTTCTAATTGAAGACGAAGTTCCATGATATCCCGCAGCTTATAAGTGCCCTTCTCTGCGTCAATGGTTGTTGTTCGGTTAGCATTCATATCGATTAAGTAGGTTCCGCTTCCCTTTTTAGACTCTAATATCCCTTTTTCTTTCAGGAGCGCTATGGCCTCTCGAAGCGTAGAGCGGCCTACGTTTAAAGAAGACGCAAGCTTAACTTCATTAGGCAGCCGCTCCCCGGGCTGAAACGCCTGCTCCTCAGTGAGGATATAAAGCAGGCGTTCCACCGTATGACTGACAAGGCTTTGATTTTTTTGTGTCAAATTGTATTCTCCTTACATCATGAAATCCTTATGTTATTATTTGGAAATAATTTCTTTCTAAGGATATCACGGTTTTTGCTTTCAGGCAAGAAGTAAATTTTTGACACATTTTTTGAGCAAGACATGGAATTAAATGAGCTTTTGGAGTTTAAATCACATTCTGGGGTGTACCATCCATCCACTGTTTAATATTCTCACAGACAATCATGGCCCTCTTTTCAAATGCCTGTTCTGACGCAAATGCCACATGGGGTGTGGCAATCAGATTGGGACAGTCAAAAAGTACATGATCAGAGGATACCGGCGGCTCCATCTCAAACACGTCCACAGCCGCGCCGGCAATTACATGATTCTTTAATGCCTCTGCCAAAGCGGCGCTGTCCACGATAGGGCCTCTGGCCGTATTAATCAAAAAAGCGGTTTTTTTCATCCTTGCCAACTGCTCTTTTCCAATCAGCCCCCGAGTCGCGTCATTGAGAGGAACATGCAAGGATACAATATCACTTATTTCCAGAAGTTCATCCAGGGATACAAACGTAACGCCTTCCATCTCTTTCTTTGTTCTGTTAAACGCATATACCCGACATCCGAAAGCTTGGGCAATGCGGATTACACGGGCGCCGATGGCTCCGGCTCCAATAACGCCAAAGGATTTCCCTTCCAGCTCATACCCGACCAGACCTTCTTTTGTCCTGCCTTCCCTTACCGCTCTGTCACAGGCAATCACATTCCTTGCCAGATCAATGGCAAACCCAAATACCAGATCAGCCACTGCCTCCGTAGAATATCCGGCACAGTTACATACCGTAATCCCCCTTTCTCTGCAGTAACCTACGTCCACATGGTCAACCCCTGTAAATGCCACACAAATCATCTTAAGGTTCGGGCACTGGGAAATGACATCCTTCCCATACTTAAAGTTGGACAGTACCACGCAATCAGCGTCTTTGCTTCTCTCAATCAGCGCAGCCGTGTCCTCCACTCTTGTGTCATAATAGACCACCTCAGCCCGATTCCCTAAAGCCGAGTCGGCCATCCCCTTTAACTGCTTCTGGGAAATTCCCAAAGGCTCTAAAAATACCAGTTTCATCTTCTTTTCCTCTTTCTAATTAGTAAGTCTATTCTGGAAACAGCAGTTCCAAAATGTGTTTTCCTGTTTTAGCGCTCATGCTTACGCCGTCATTGCAGAATTTACAATTAGGATACGATTTTATCCGTAGGTACGGAATCATACCTGTTATGAAAAAACGCCTCCTGTTCTGTCCTGCTCATTTTTGTTTTCTGGTTCCCTCCCAACAGGATATCCGCCCCGGCACAGAAATTCCTCTGGTCATAGCTTTCGTCCAGTTCTTCCGCCATAATCCGGGAAATGGAAGTTTTCATCCTGGTCGATCAGTTCCCATACAAATACCATACTGCCGTAAACTGCCTGTTTTTCTATGACTCTGGCACAATTTAAGCAAAGAATAACGGCTCTGTCGTTTTTCGTGAGCCTTTGATTGTTCAGTTTGCAACAGCCAATCGGCTCTGCCCCCAAACGCTCTTTTATATAGGCTGCCAGTTTTCGGCTTGCCTCCGGAATTCATTGTAAATCCATGAGCGCAAACCGCCTATAACATTATGTGTGCTAAAATAGGACCGTATATGTTTTGTAGACATCAAAATATTTTTTTGCTATACTCAAACAGGAGTCAAGACCCCCTCTGCAGGCAGCGGGGGTTTACTCCCTCGGCAGTTGCCAAATGTGCATGCGAGAATGCCCGCCTGGCTCGCTGCCCACAGGAATAAACGGAATAAAAGCTTCACCGCTTCTGAATGGAGGATATTATGTACCATCACATCATTGACAGATTGCGCCCACTCTCAGAAACAGAGTCGGCACACAGGGAAATGGCCGGGACTCATAATCGTTCAGATAAATTTCCTGAGGAATACGGACTGGTTGCGGAGCGCGAAGAATATATGATAGATATTCGCAAACTGCTTGAAAAGGGACATTTGATTGAAATCCACCAGCATCCCCGGTTTTTGTATTTTCCCATGCATTCTCATAATTTTATTAGTCTTGTCTGCGTCTTGTCAGGAGAATTTACCATGCGGGATGAATATTTGAAAAAAATGACGCTGAAGGAAGGAGATCTGCTGCTCCTGAACCAGTATGCCAAACATGAGATTTTTCCATGCAAAGAAGAGGATATCATTATTAATATCATTATGCTGCCTGAATTTTTTCTGCATCCCATGGCTATGCTTGAGAAGCCGGACATTCTCCGCGATTTTATTTTTTCACTGCTTTCTTCCGCGAAACAACCGAACAATTATCTTCTGTTTCATACAAAAGAAATACTTCCTATCGAAAATCTTTTGGAAAATATAATCTGGAACCTGATCGAAAAACGGCCTGGGATAAATACAATCAATCAGACAACTATGGGCCTGCTGCTAATGAACCTGTCTGAATTCGCGTCTGAATTGCAGGTCAGAAGCCGAGACCCCAAACAGGCTCTGGTATTAAAAATCTTAAAATATATAGACTGCGACTACAAGGAAGCCACACTGCAGGAAATAGCCCGGCGAAACGGATATACTGCCAACTATCTGAGCCATTTGTTAAAGGAGCAGACCGGAAATACGTTTAATCAGCTGCTTCGCCTGAGAAGGCTAAGGCAGGCAGCCTACTTTCTGGAAAATACCTCCATCTCTATTGTGCAGATTATGAATGACATCGGTTATGAAAACAGTTCTTTTTTTTACCGAGTTTTTGAGGAAATGTTTCAATGCTCTCCACAAGAGTACCGGAAAATACACACTTCCGGCCTGTTTCTCCCATCATAGAAGCCTGCCCGAGTTTTACATGACCCGGGACAGCATTGTTATATATGACCAATTGGATAAAAGTATAGTTGAATAATATTCATTATTTTACTGAAAAAGTAATTGCTTTTTCATATAAAAAGGAAAATAGTCCATGAAACAGATAGATATAATATTTTACTTATATGTCATTATGCTATAATTAATGGAAAAGCAGTGAAGGGCGGATAAACTGGAATGTGCTATACGAGGGAGGGGAGCATGTGAAAATTAGGTTTGCAGAGTAATCAGACATTGAATGAATCCTTTGCGGAGATAGCCTGTACAAAGGGCTGGCAGGATTTGTCGGTTATGGGCTGTCGGTTGAAGTTTTAGAAGCAGACATGAAAAGAACAGGAATGATTTAAAATGGAGGAGAAGGAAATTGAAGGATTTCATAAGAGACAACCTATGGTTTTCCCTCTGTGGCTTGAATTGTGGGCTGTGCCCTATGAAGATGGACGGCCATTGTCCGGGCTGCGGAGGCGGAGAAGGAAACCAATCCTGTGTAATAGCAAAGTGTAGTATCCGGCACGATAAGATAGAATACTGCAATCAATGTCAGAAGTTTCCCTGTGATAAATATGGGAAGGCAGATGAGTATGATATTTTTATCACGCATCGAAATTGGAAGCAGGATTTTGAAAAAATGAAGAAAATGGGTGTGAAAGCCTATAATTCTGAGCAAATGCAGAAGCTGCAAATACTGAAGCTTCTGTTGGAAGGCTATAATGATGGAAGAAGAAAAAGCTTCTTTTGCCTGGCGGTCAATCTCCTGGATTTAGAAGATTTGAAAACTGTGATGGAGCATCTTGCGGAAGAAAAAAAGTTGGAAAGTCTTACGATGAAAGAAAAGTCAACTTATGTGGTAAAGCAGTTCCAGTCATTAGCGGAGCAGAGAGGTGTGGTGCTGAAATGGAATAGAAAACCCTCAAAACTGAAGAAATGACTCTTGCAAAATGCCGGTTCATTAACCGTTGCTATTAGTATCTATAAATAAGCAAATTTAGAAAATTTTTACAATTTTGATAATATTTCCAATTTGCTCATTTATAGTATTTTATGTAAAGACTTATGGCAATAAGAAGAAAGGTGGAGGTGCGGCATGGCAGTCAATTATAAGAAATTATCCCATATTTCCTTTCGTGCTACATTAGAATATAATAGTAGCACGAAAGGAAGAGATGGGTATGACGAAATCAGAACGATTTGAGCAATTAGATGAACTTCTGGCAGAGCATGATGGAATGTTGCAAACTTCTCAGGTAATTGCCAGTGGAATTGTAAAACCGATTTTTTATGAATATGTCAAAGAGAAAAAGCTGGAACAGGTTGCCCACGGTATTTATGTTTCTGAAAATGCCTGGATAGATGCGATGCTCCTTTTGCATCTGCGGTGCGGTCAGACAGTATTTTCCCATGAATCGGCGCTGTTTTTTCACGATCTGACAGACCGGGAACCGTCACCATACTCCGTTACGGTGCGCAGAGGTTACAGTACAACCCGCTTAAAAGCGGAGGGGCTTTCTGTTTACACCGTAAAGCCAGGGCTTTATGAGATTGGCCGAACCACCGGCCAGACACCTTTTGGCCATACGGTGCCAGTTTATGATATGGAGCGCACAATCTGCGATCTGCTTCGGAGTCGGAGCAGTATTGAAATCCAGACCTTCCAGGGGGGCGCTCAAAGCCTATGTCCGCAGGAGAGATAAAAATTTAAGGACATTGATGTATTATGCCGGTTTGTTTCGGGTAGAGAGAAAGTTAGGGCAGTATTTGGAGGTACTCTTATGATAAAAACAGGGGGATTTGTGAAAGGGAGCCGGACAAGGATTATGATACTGGAAACAGAACGGTTATACTTAAGGGAGATGAACCAAGGGGATTATCAGGCTTTGTGCAGAATTTTGCAGGATGATGAGACCATGTATGCCTATGAGGGGGCATTTGGCAGTGAGGAAGCGCAGGAATGGCTGGACAGGCAGATTTCCCGCTACCGGAAGTGGGGATTTGGCCTGTGGGCAGTGATCTTGAAAGAAACAGATGAGATGATTGGGCAGTGCGGGCTTACCATGCAGCCGTGGAAAGACGGGGAGGTGCTTGAAATCGGTTATCTTTTTAACCGGACATACTGGCACAGGGGATATGCGGCGGAGGCTGCGAGAGCATGCAAAGAATATGCTTTTGAGATACTGGGTGCAGAGGAGGTCTGTTCGATCATCCGGGACACCAATACAGCCTCCCAAAAGGTGGCAGTCAGGAACGGGATGAGTGTAAAGGATAGCTGGACAAAGCATTACAAGGGGGTAGATATGCCTCATGACAGATATGTGGCTGTCCGCGGAGGAAACCATTTGCCCAGCCGCGAAAAAGAATAGCAGGCAGGGAATCGATGGTTCCCTGCCAGGATATCAGAGTTACAGATGGGGAAGATTTTCACGGTAATTTCGCAGCTCTTCCTCGCTGACTTGGGAGAGGATTTGATCAAGGGTGTCCAATAATTTCGGCTTATCTTCGGGCAAATGTCCTCTCAGCTGGAAAACGTTGGAAGCCCCCATTGCGGCGAAGAATGTGGATATATTGAGATTTTCCACAAGGGCGCGGAGCTCGCGGTACTTTTCAAGTTCGCTTTCTTCTTCCCAGTTTTTATTTTGGATTTCCTGATATAAATCGGATTCCGGATAAATCGTTAGCATATTGGGGCCAATCAGGAATGGGTGCAGCTGATTGAATATCTCAGCGGAAACTTTTGCCCCCATTTCACCGTGTCCCTTGCCGGAGATGCCGGTCAGATAGAAGAAACCGTATTCGATCTTGGCCTGCTCCAGTCTTTTGCATTGGGTCAGAATATCGTTGGCTGTATAACCTTTGCGCATAAAGGCGAGCGCGGCATCATCTCCTGTTTCCACGCCCACGGTCAGCCTGTTGTAACCTGCCAGGCGGAGCTGAATCAGTTGGTCATCTGTCTTATTTACAAAATCGGTAATGCGGGCAAAACAGCCTATGGACTTGACAGAGGGAAAATATTTTTGAATGAGTGATGCAATTTCCAGCAGCTTCTCTGTCTTCAAAATAAAAGGGTTGGCCCCGGTTAGGAAAACGCGCTGAATGGGCTCTGGTTTTTCCTTCCCCTGCAGGCGGGTGAGCATCTTGGAATAGGGATTTGCGCGCAGAACCTGAGCTTCCAGCAAATCACTTTCCATGTCTTCCATAGGTGACATTCTGAATTTGAACGGCAGGTCGCTGTACAGAGTACAGAACTTGCACTTATGATGAGTACAGCCCGCTGTCACTTCCAGCAGAAGCGAGTCTGCCTCATAGGGCGGACGCCAAATTGTTCCTGTGTAATGCATGATAAACACCTCAAATCAAATTATAATTGGGAACGCGCTGACCTGCGTGCACATCAGTGCACTTCCTATTATAGCAGAGCGCACTAAAAAGAAAAGTACTGTACTTTTTTGGAGTGCCTTCAGAGCATAATGTTAAGGGGAGAAGACGGGAAAATGAGAAAATCAGAAGAAGCAGTAAATCGCTGCAAGACCATTTCTATGGTGCAAAAGATCCTGGGAGGAAAATATAAGATTGAGCTTCTCTGGTATATCGGAAAGTGTGATGTCCGGCGTTTCGGACAGCTCCGCCGCCAGATAGGCGAGATAACAGAGAGCTCTCTTGCAAAGCAGCTTAAGGAGCTGGAGACAGACGGCTTCCTTATTCGGCATGATTTTTGTGAGAACCCTCCGCGGGTGGAGTATACGTTGTCAGATCTGGGAAAAAGTTTTTTATCTGTTCTCGACCATATGAAATCTTGGGGGGACGAATTCTTATGAGGCACGCATACAGCCATTAAAATCAGCCATCAAAATATTCATTCAATATTTTTGCCAAAGCTTTTGGGTTCTCTTCATTTACAACATGACCGGCGTTTTCAATAATTTTCAATTCCGCGTTTTTAATGTTCTGCGAGAAGTAATGTGCGGATTTCATATTTGCGCCGTCTTTCTCTCCGCAAAGGATTAGAGTGGGGCAATTGAGATTCCTCACCTTGCCGCTGAAATCTAAATTCTTCAAGGTATTTCCTAAAGAAAAAGTATCTTCCTTATTAAACGCCATGGTTTCAAAAACAGATTTGGGCAGAACTCTAAAAACCATATTTTGAAAACCAAATGCAATCTTTGGAATTTTGTGCGGCGTTCCGATTAATACTAATGTTTTTACTTTTTGCGGGAAATCCAAAGCATAATTTAATGCCAAAATGCCGCCCAATGAAAGTCCGCACAGATGAATTTGTCCGTCGATTTTGTTGCAGTATTTTGTGAATGAGGAGTATAGATTTTCGTAACTTGCCTTTTTTCCATCAAGAATAGAGGACAGGTTTGGGCACATAATGTCATCATTGTCTGTCATAAATGAAATGGTTTCATTCCAGCTTGCTGCTTTGTGTCCTGAACCATGAACTAGGATTTTTGCTGCCATAAGTATCTCCTTCAAATATAGAAATTTTATTTTCCGGTCTGCTGGAACAGGCTGAATGGGACGAAAATAGGCAGCGGCTGGGTTGTCTGCCTGTTTCCCTGGAACCGCAGAGGCAGGCCAAGGGAAAATGTTTACTGGCAAAGTTCCTCTACATCTGTAATCAAAAGTTCGTTCTCCGGGATCCATGCAATATGGGTTCCGTTTATGCGCATTACTTTATCACACCTGCCCGGGGCTGTCAACCAGGAATGCAGCGGCGTGACAAACTCGATTGCGGCTTACAGTCCTGGAACTGTAGAAATTTGTGGAATATAATTTCCTTATGAGATATAATGATGATGTGGCTAAAAGGCGTGAAGAATAAAGGGAGTGTTGGATTGACATGCTGAAAAATGTGTTGATTGTGGTCAGTGACCTGGAGCGGGCGAAGGCTTTTTACAGGGATTTGTTCGGCCTTTCTGTGGTTCTGGATGGCGAGGAAAATGTGATCCTCACCGAGGGGCTGGTGCTCCAGGAGCGGGTGGTGTGGGAGAGTGCAGTGGGTGGGAAGGTGATTCCTAAGAATCTTGGCAGTGAACTGTATTTTGAGGAGCCGGATCTGGAAGGGTTTGTGAGAAGGCTTGAGAGATACGGGGAGGGTGTGGAGTTTGTGAACAGGCCGGAGGAGGATCCGCGGGGCGGGAGGAGGATTCGGTTTTATGATCCGGACGGGAATCTGATTGAGGTGAGATCACCGGCGCGTGCCGATACCTAGAAAGGATGGAAAAATCATATGGGATATGCTTTTTATGGATGGAATCATGGAGATATCAGGGAAGTGACGGGCGAGTACAAAAGGAGCTGGACGCCCTGCCAGCTTTATGACGCGCTCTCGGACATTTGGTGCGAGTATACCTGCGCGCCGCGGCTGCGGGGGCAGTGGAGCGAGGACAACCGGACCGTGGGGCAGTGCTCTATTACGGCCTTTCTGGCTCAGGACATTTTTGGGGGAAAGGTCTATGGAATTTTGCGTCCAGGCGGAAATTATCACTGCTATAATGTAGTGGGAGACTGTGTGTTTGACTTAACCAGCGAGCAGTTCGGCGATGAGGTTCTGAATTATGAGAACAATCCGGAGCAGTTTCGGGAGGTGCATTTTGCCAAGGAGGAGAAGAGGCAGCGGTATCAGTTTCTCAAGGATGAGCTGGAGCGGCGGTTTGGAGGAGACCTCGATGGACAAACAAGAGATATGGCTTAAGTGGGCCGTGGAACTGCAGAGCATCGCGCAGGCGGGGTTATTTTATGGAAAAGATCCCTTTGACATGGAGCGCTACGAGCGGGTTCGGGAAATCGCGGCGGAGATCATAAGCTATAAGGGGGACATTTCTCTGGAAAAGGTGAAGGATCTGTTTTGCGGTGATATAGGGTATCAGACTCCCAAGATTGACACCAGGGCGGCGATTTTTAAGGGGGACAAGATTCTGCTGGTGAAGGAAAATAACGGCACCTGGTCATTGCCTGGGGGCTGGGTGGACGTGGGCCTGTCGGTCAGTGAGAACGTGGTGAAGGAAGTAAAAGAGGAGGCAGGCCTTGACGTGAGGCCGGAGAGGGTGATCGCGGTTCAGGACAGGGAGAAGCACAATCTGCCTGTCTATGCTTACAAGGTTTGCAAAATATTTGTCCTGTGCTCTGTGGCGGGCGGTTCTTTTGAGAAGAATATTGAGACCGTGGACAGCGGGTATTTCGGGATCGGGGAACTGCCGGCTTTGGCGGAGGAGAAAAATAATGAGGAACAGGTGCGCATGTGTTTTGAGGCATATGGGCGGAAGGATTGGGTCACGCTGCTGGATTAACGGAGCATATTCTTGGGAGGACACAGATGATTGGTGAGTTTGGGGAGAATAAGGGAGCGGACATTGGCATACAGATCGTCTCTCTGGCAGACAGGCCGGAGATGAAAGATTAGGCAGCGCAGTGGTTTCACGACAAATGGGGAATCCCGCTGGCCGCCTATGCGGAGAGCATGGAGGAGTGTGTGAAGGGAAATGGGACAGTTCCTCAGTGGTATCTGGCTGTGGCCGGGGATACGGAGATAATCGGGGGACTGGGAGTGATCGAGAATGATTTCCACAACAGGCGTGATCTGACTCCCAATGTGTGCGCGGTCTATACAGAGGAGAGGTGGAGGCGCAGGGGTGTGGCCGGGGCGCTGCTGGAGCGGGTGTGCCGGGATATGAAGGCGAGGGGGATTGATGCGCTGTATCTCCTGACGGATCACACTTCTTTTTATGAGAGATATGGGTGGGAGTTCTTCTGTATGGTTCAGGGGGACGGAGAGCCGGAACTGTCGAGAATGTATGTCCACAGGTTATAATAAAAGGAGATAAGAGTAAAAAATGAGCATGTCAAAGCTTGAGACGAAACGGCTGGTCTTAAGGCCGTTTCTGGAGCAGGATTTGGAGGCTGTGTACAAGATTTTCGGAGACTTGGAGGTGAACCGGTTTCTTCCCTGGTTTCCTGTGAGGACCATGGAGGAGGCGGGGGATTTTTATGAGAAGAGGCTTAAAGGAGCTGCCGCCGGGGGCGCGGGGGTTTATTATGAAACAGAATCTTACTATGGAATCTGTCTGAGAGGGACGGATTGCCCCATTGGGTATGTGAATCTCACCTTGAATGACAGCTATGACTTGGGCTATGGGCTTTGCCGGGAGTTTTGGCACAGGGGCATTGCCACGGAGGCGGCCGGGGCGGTGGTGGAACAGCTTAGGAGAGAAGGGGTTCCCTATGTTACTGCCACTCATGACGTGAAGAACCCTGGGAGCGGAGGGGTGATGAAGCGGCTGGGCATGAAATATTGTTATTCTTATGAGGAGCAATGGCAGCCTAAGAACATATTGGTTACGTTTCGCCTGTATCAGCTGAATCTTGACGGGCAGAAGGACAGGGTTTACAGGAAATATTGGGAAAATTCAGCGGTGCATTATGTGGAGAGCCTGGACGGTGACGCGGAGCGTTTTGAGGATGCCTTCCGACGACCGGATTTTCTGAGGACAGGAGAAGAGCGCGGGGGTGTGTCTGAATAATGATGAATTGCCGGATTCAATCGTTGTATCTGTGTGTCAGGGACATGGACAGGGCGGTGAGGTTTTATGAGGATTTTTTTGAGACAAAGGCTGCGGTAAGGGATGAGATTTACAGTGTGTTTTTGATTGACGGGTTTCGGCTGGGGTTGTTTGCTTTTGAAAAAATGCACGAGGAGCACAGCTTTGGCAGCAATTGTCTGCCCAGTGTCAGTGTTGACAGTCTTGAGGCGCTGAAAGGGAAGATCAGGAATCTGGAGTTGTGTTTTCCCTTGACGAGGATTAAGGACAACTGGGTTGTGGAGTTTGTTGACTCGGAGGGAAACCATGTGGAGCTGACGGCGCCGGTTTTGGGGGATTGTATTGACGAGTAAGCGGGGAAATGGACAGGGCTGGGGAAAATTTGACTTTGGGGAGGAATAGGAATAGAAATGGACAGAGGCGGTTTGGTGATAAAACCTCATCATCTTTTAGATATTTTTAAACTGTATGGGAAGGGTGTGGAGAAGTTTGTGCCTGACGAGAGGTACAATCATGATTTTTACAGGGTTGGAAACAGGGTGATCGAGAACAGGGTCAGGGCAGTGGAGTTTACTTGTGGAAATGATGATATCTGCAGGCCTTGTGTCTGCCTGAAGCAGGGAGTCTGCGGGGACAGGTTTGTGTATAGGGGAGTGGAGCATAATAAGAACAGTTATAATGAAGAGCTGGACAGGCGGCTGATTGACAGGCTGGGGCTGGAGGCTGACAGGGAATATGAGTTTACTGATATAATTGATTTGCTAAATGGGAACCTAAGTCTGGATTTGATTGGGTTTGTCTGGAGTGACAAAAGCTGTGAGGAAAATGAGTCCAGATATGAGGATACCAGGAGAGGGATAGAGAAGTATTTGCTTAGGCATGGAGGCTGACAGACAGGATTTTTAAAGCGATTGCGGATGCAGTGGCTGAATCAGAAGGAGGCGTGAAAATGGAAGGCAGAGTCTTGGGGTTTGTGATCTGGTGCGCTGTGGGGGGAATCTTTTTGTGCCTGGCCGGGTATGCGTGGTTTGCCGAGAAGCCGGTGGGATTTTGGGCCAACATCAAGGCGCCTGAGGTTACGGATGTGAGAAGGTACAACCGGGCCGTGGCCAAACTTTTTGGGGCCTTTGGCGTGGTGCTGATCGGATTGGGGGTTCCGCTTCTCATGGGGTCAGCGTGGATCCTGCTTTCTGAAGTAGGAGTTATGGCGGAGTGCATCGCTGCTATGGTTGTTTATTCTCTTGTGATTGAGAAGAAATACAAAAAATAAAACGTGCAATCCCCATCTTGGCGGCATTGCCGTCCATACTGTTAGGAACAATTTTTATGAAAAATAAATATTTGATTGGTATTATGTATACTTGTGTATTAATGTCAGCGGCAGGCTGTAATATAAATGTGGAGGCCAATGCTCAACCAAAGGATCGCGCGGAGACAGCGGTTGCTTTATCAGAACAGAATCATGGAGAATATTCAAATCCAATCGACGCGTATTTTATACCCCGTATTGAAAACGCTTCCAGTGAGAGTGAACGCAGGGAACTGCAAGATACCTACCGGGGTGTGTGGAAAACAGAGTTTCACAATGTAATGGCCTGGATGCAAGATAAATGCGTATATCAAGAGGATAAAGATAATCTGTCACTTTTTACAGAAAGCGTCGAATCCCTGATTGAAACGACCCGCGCGATTCTGATAACGGATTGGCTGGACGATTACAACCGGCCGCCTGGTTCAGACAGCAGAAACTTTTGGGGAAATGGAACCCGCAGCGCGCTGAATCAAAAAGAAGCCGAGATATATAGAGACGCAAGCATGAAATTGATTGATGATACTTATGTTTTTGAGGAACTAGATTATTCATTAGAACATTATGAATAACTTCCCATTTGCCGGGCTGACAAATCGTGATTCATTATGTCAATGTTCTGCTGGGGTATGCGGATATAACGGATCCGACTTATGAAGCATATAAGGATTGGACGATCTATCATTTTATTCTGAGTGATATCGTTCACCTTTTTATCTGGCTGGGGATTGGAATACTGAACTACATGGTTTTTATTAAACAGAACAAGCTGCTTAAACGTCTGCTCACACTGGGGACGGGTGTAGTATTCATATTAATGGTGCTTTTGGCGGTATTGTCGTCGGTGACTTCTATGTAGTGTATTTGGGGTGTGGATAATAAAACACATGAGGCGCCTTTCTGATATATTTCTGCAGCTGCATATCAGTGAACGCTCTGGCAGGGGAGTTCCTGTTATTACACAGATATATGGAAAAGAGGCATTTGAATTTAGAAAAAATTCTATTGTAGTGACAATCCCATTTGAAAAAATATCCTTAAAAGTGGGGGATAAAGTGGGGGATAAAGTGGGGGATAAAGTGGGGGATAAATCCTCGAGAAAAGAAAACAATTTAAATCCAACCCGCAGACTTATCCTAAAAGAAATGCGGAATAATCCTAACATTACTCAGCCGCAGCTTAAGGATATTGTGGGGATAGGAGAAACCGCTATCCAAAATAATATTTCCTATCTGCGGAAAAACGGGTTTATTGAGCGAATCGGGTCTAACAAGAACGGGTATTGGAAAGTGAGAGAATTTTGAGAATTAGAGGAGGAAGGCAAATGCGAAGCATTTCTTAGGATGCCTTCCGACGACATGGCAGGTGACGCAAAGCGGCGCGTGCCGTTACCTAAGAAGGAGGAAGTCTGTCCATGAATCAGACCTATGACAACGAGGATTTTTTCAGCCAATACGCCCAGATGCCCCGAAGCCGGGAGGGACTTTCGGCAGCCGGGGAGTGGCACCAGCTAAGGCCCCTGTTCCCGCCTCTTGAGGGGAAAAGCGTGCTGGACCTTGGATGCGGATACGGGTGGCATTGCAGATTTTGTGAAGAGCAGGGGGCCAGCCGGGTTCTGGGCATTGATTCCAGCGGGAAAATGATCCAGGAGGCCAGGAAGCTGAGCCAGGGAAGGCCCATCGATTACCGGGTCTGTTCTGTGGAGGAGTATGAATTTCCGGAGAATGCCTGGGATCTGGTGGTGTCCAACCTGGCGCTGCACTACATAGAGGATCTGGATTTTGTGTTTGAAAAGGTTTACGGCACTTTGAAGGCCGGGGGTACATTTCTCTTTAACATTGAGCATCCCACCTTTACCGCTGGAGTGGGGCAGGACTGGGTCTACACGGACAGGGGGGAGCCGGCGTATTGGCCGGTGGACAACTATTTTGTGCCGGGTAAGCGGGATACCCTGTTTTTGGGGTGTTGCGTGGAAAAATATCACCACACCCTGACCCAGATTCTCATGGGGTTATTGAACCGGGGATTTACCCTGGAGGCGGTGGAGGAAGCGCAGCCGCCGGAGGAGATGATGGGAATCCCGGGAATGGAGCGGGAGATTCGCCGCCCCATGATGCTGCTGGTGAAGGCCGGGCGCTGACAGGAAAGTACGATCTTATCTACATGTGCCGATGGCATGGTTACGGGGCAGAATATGAAAAAATCAAGGAGAAAAAATAGTGAGCAAATATAATACGTTGTGGGAATATGTACAAAAAAGCGGGCAGCAGTCTTTCAAACTTACCTTTGAGGAAATCGAGGAGATTGCAGGAATCCCCATTGACCATTCGTTTCTGAAATACAAAAAAGAGCTTACAGAATACGGGTATCAGGTGGGAAAAATATCTATGAAAGAGCAGACAGTGATATTTAACAAAGCAGATTGACAGCCTATGGGCCGGCTCTCTGCCAGGTTGTAGCGCACACGGGGCGGAAGGGAAATATGGCCGCTTGCGCGGCCCCACCCCGCCCCGGAGAGTAGGGGAAACGCTTCCCCTGCTCGGTTAAAACAGTCCGCCCAGGTTAAACACGCCGAGGGCTGCCAAAAGTACGTTCATGGAGACATTTGCCACAGAGAGAAGGAACAGAGTCTTAAACATTTTGTTGAGCTCATCTGTGGTGGTCTCTCTTGCCGCGGAATAGGAGGACATAATGATGGCTCCTCCTGTGGAAAGAGGGCTGATGGCCGCGGCGAAAGATGTGGCCGTAATCGCGGAAATCAATTCCACATAGCGCGCCCCTTCGCCGAAGGTTCTGCATACGCTGTCCGCGATGGGAAACAGCGCCGGCATAACCACTCCGGTGGTGGAGCTTACCCAGGAGAGGATACCGGAGGTAGCTGCCAGGATGGGCGGCGCCGTGGAGGCGTTCATTAAACTTGTGAGGAAATCAGAGATCAGGTCAATGCCGCCCAGAGTCTTGATCACGTTGATCAGCGTCCCCACGCCGCAGATAAAAATTAAGGTTCCCCAGGGGATTCCTTTTATGGCGGCCTTCTCGTCTACGCAGCCTAAAAGGATCAAAACCGAGGCAGCGCCAAAGGCAAACAGCCCGGTGTCCAGTTTAAATCCGATGCAGCAGATTACCATAACAATGATGGCAGTTATGGTACAGAGCTGATCCCGGTTGAACTTAGGGATGTCAGAGAGCTTCAGAGGGTTATCCGCCTTTACCTTGTATCCTTTGTAAATCACATAGACAACCAGTGTAAACAGGAAACCGGAGAGGAGGGTGGTCAAAAACAGATGGAGACCAAATCCGCTGTACCCCATGGGCTCTGACAGATTCTTTGCCAGGATGCCCGTGATCGAGAGGACAGAAGCGCAGCCCGCGTTTGCCCCCAGTTTCGCGTACAGGGCGGTTGCCATTGGGTTGATTTTCATTTCAAATGCCAGGTACATGGCAAATGTGGTCATCAGGATTCCGGCAGCAATATGCCCGGGACCGATTGCGGAGATAAACGCTGAGAGGAAAAACATCAGGATGGGAATCAGCACCGTATGTTTTCCCACCAGGGCCACAACTTTTTTGGAAAACAGATCCAGGGTTCCGTTGTTGGAGGCCATGCCAAAGAGGAAGGTGACGCCCACCAGGGTGACAAACATGGAGCTGTCAAATCCGGAGGAAATCTGTTTTGTGCTCATTCCCCCCGCGATACCGAGAAAGTAGGCAACGCCCAGGGACAGAAAGCCAAGGTTTACTTTTTTGATAAAGCCGATGGCCACAACAATTACCAATACAAGCAGTGATATCATTGACAGATTCATACAAATTACCTCCTCCTGATATGAGCGATCCCTTCCATGAGAAGATTCGCGGTGCGGAAACCAAAGGTGTCTTCAATATGCGGTACAGGATCTTTTTGCTGATAATCAACGCCGCATTCCAGGATGCCCCCGGGATGCCCGATTCGGATGCACTGCGTATCCGCGCCCCTTCCAAGGGCCTGATTCACCACGCTTCCCGGAACAACAGCCGCCGCAGCGGTGCACATGGCGCCGGTCATGGCATAACTGGGATGGGCCTTCTGCATGGACATCATTCTGGACAGAAGATCAATGCTTTCTCCTGGGATCTCCTTGCCGTCCGAGGCCACATAAGTCTCCGGCTCAGAGACGAACGTCATCTTGGGGATCCCCGGCGTATCCCATGGAGATCTGGCATAATCCTGGATCAGTCCCAGCTTTACGGCTGCCAGCCCTCTTATGGTTTCAAGGAGATCCAGCTTTTCCTGGCTGGCATTCAATTCATCGGGAAGTTCTTTTCCCGAAAGCCCCAAATCCTTCGCGTTCACAAAGACCAGGGGATTGGCCGCGTCAATGATGGACACCTTCACCTTGCCAAAGCCGGGCACATCCAGAACATCCACCGCGCTCCCGGTTGGAAGAAGGCCGTTTCCAAGGGTTCCCGAGGGTTCCGCGAATTTCAGCTTGATTGGCGACCCGGTTCCGGGGACACCCGCGATGGAGAAACCGCCCTCATACTCCACACCGCCGTCTTTGGTTTTTACATCGGCGACGATCATTTTTTTTGTGTTTGTATTAAAAATGCGCACAGGAGTTGTCCCGTCTTTTGCCTGGATCAGCCCCCGCTCAATGGCAAACGGGCCCACCCCGGAAGAGATGTTGCCGCAGTTTCCTTTATAACTTACCAGAGGTTTATCCACAGATACCTGGGCGAATGTATAATCCACATCCGCGTCGGGCCTGGATGATTTTTTTACAATCGCCACTTTGCTGGTTACGGACTGGGAGCCTCCAAGTCCGTCGATCTGCTTTTTATCCGGGCTTCCCATGAGCCTCAGCAGAACCGGTTCCCATTCATCCCGGTTCTTTGGAAGATCGTCCTCTAAAATATACACTCCTTTGCTGGTCCCGCCCCGCATCAACATGACAGGAAGCTTAAGAATTCCATTGTCTTTCTCTCTCATCACCATATCCTCCAGGTTTTTATTTGCGGCAGTTTGGCCGAACCGCCTGCTGATACGCCGGTACCGTTTTCGTAATTTTATGGTAGCACAGATTTGACCGGAATGGAAATTTATAATTTTCATTGCTTTCATTCCAATATTGAATAGTTTGTGGTATACTTGATCAAAAGAAGTTAGGAAGGTGATCTGCCCTATGGATTTTAAAGATCTCACATATGTACTGGCCATCGCGAAATATCAGAATATTACAAAAGCGGCGGATTCCCTGTTTGTGACGCAGCCGACGCTGACCAAATTTCTTCAGCGCTTTGAAAGTGAGCTGGGGCAGAAGCTTTTCCGTAAGCTGGGACATCGCTTTGTTCTGACTTATGCCGGGGAGCGGTATGTCAAAAAGGCGACGGAGATTCTGAACCTGAAAAAAGAACTGGACCAGGAGATGGGGGATATTATAAAAAACAACCAGGGTTCTCTGAAAATCGCGTTTCCGGTTATGCGGGGCACCTACATGCTTCCCTGCACCCTCCCTGTTTTTAACAGTCTCTATCCCAATGTGCGCCTGAATATCTTAGAAGCAGATTCCAGTTCCCTTGAGAATATGCTCATCAGCGGGGAGGCGGACCTGGCCTTTTTTAACCTCCCTGTAAAAAGCCCGGATGTTGATTATGAGATTATTGGCCATGAAGAGCTTCTTTTGCTTGTGCCAAGCCAAAACCCGGTTGTCAGCCGCGGCGTGGAAAAGGAAGGGCTGAATTACCCTTGGATGGATTTGCGTTTTCTTGAGAAAGAGCCTTTTATTATGCAGATTCCCGGCCAGCGGACCAGGCATGTGGCAGACCAGCTGTTTAAAGAGTACCATATGGAGCCCAACATTAAGCTGCAGACCAGCAATATTACAGCGGAGGCTGCCCTTGTGTCTAAAGGATATGGATGCTGCTTTGTGACAGAATCCCACTTGAGACACATTAAGCCCTTGGACAATGTTTCTTTCTTTTCTGTGGGTTCTCCCCGCACGGTTGTGGATTTTGTGGCCGCGTTCCGCCGCGGAAGCTATCTTCCCTACCACGCCCGGGAGTATATTACCATTGTGAAAGATTTTACGTAGTGGTATATCAGATTTTGATGGGAAACCGAAAGAATTTCAGTCTCACAGGTTAGAACGATGGGACATGTGGAAGAGAGGGTATTTGAGGGATGCGAAATTGCGGAATCGAATGTCAATATTATAGAAACATTTTGGATGCAATTCCGTATACATTTGGCATTTTTCCTGAACAGTTATTGAACCAGGCATTTACCCGTGATATAATAAATAAAAAGAAACGAAGGAGGGATTTTTATGAAAAGGTTTGATATGAAAAGTTTCGCGGCAGGTATTCTTGTGGGAACTTTGGGACTGACAACAGCATTTGCGGCAACAGGCATTAAATCTGCTGACTTAAGTGATATGACAATGACCCTTAATGGTTCTCCTCTGTCTCTTGCCAAGTCTTTGGTTTTAGTTGCCATGGACAATGAGGAGAATCCCAGCTTGTACGTGCCAGCGGATGAGATATTTGGAAAGCTGGGATACGGTGTTCATTATGACAGCGAAAAAAATACAGTTGATTTGATTCCTGGCAATGGAGGTTCCCAGGAGGCAGTGGGGGACGTCCGGGGGAATGTGGTTTTGGATTTGGCAAATCACGAGGAGCAGAGGAACATAGCGGAATCCGGTTCATTTCAGGCCGGACAGAATCAGACATTGGTCCTAACCATAACCTCAGATATTCAGGGGGGAACTGTAGATTTGTTTTTGTTTGATCCTGATGGAAGGGAACAGCGGATTACAATCGGCGCAGGAGACTTGTCAAAAGAGATTCCTTTGAGGCAGGGAACGTGGAAGTATAATTGTTCCGGCATGTTTAAGGATGGCGGGAACGTGAGGATTGTGGGGACGGTGAAGGAAGGATAAGGTTTTTGAGGGTATTATATAGCGGGCTGTAAAGCAGGAAAACGGTTCTGAGCTCAGGGCCGTTTTCAATTATCAGGAGGGAGACTATGAATCTGTTCAATCCAAAAGTTTCAGAAGGAGAGTTTCAGTTAAAGGACCTTACCTATAAAGTCACCAGGACATCTCTCGGCGCTCATTATGAGAATATGGAGCTGGTCCTGTTTCCTGATGTGGAGGCCAGGACAGAGGACCAGGCTGTAGAATATGAGATGAGGTCGCTTCATCTGTATCACAACAATGGCTTTCACACCCGTGCCAATGCCTTCTGGGAATTGAAGGGAGAGAAGTTTGTATGGACCGATGAGTATAATGAGGACGATGAGGAAGCCGGCTTTCTTTATGTTCAGGAGCATGAGAGCGTGAGGGAAGGAACGATCGAGATACTAGATGTGGATGGGGAAAGACTGACGGTCAAGTGGAGCGGAAAAGCGGTTGTGGGGTGGAGCAGGAAGTACGGGGACAATGTTCCTTTCGTGACCATTTTTACGGTTAAGATTCCTGACACAATCACTTATTGCCTGGATGCTTTTTTGGGGACCGAGATGAAAATAGATGAAAAGACCTGCCTTGCCATATTGAATCTGGAGGAGTTTAACCAGGAGGTTATTCGAGTGTCTGAGACAGGGGCGTGGGAGGATTTTAACACGGTTTTAAGATTTTGCCTGACTTTTGAGGGTAGGGATTACGAGGGGGAGGTGATTTTTACCAATGGAAAAAATAATCATGAGCTGAGGCTGGAACCAGGGTGCCCCAGGAAGGTTCAGTTCAGGAACGTGGACTATAATTTGAGGGCAAGGTATGAGATGTTCTCTTTTGAGATTGGCTGATCTTTTTTGATGTTTGGGAATGTGGAGTTTTGATTTGAACAATAATAAGGGTAGAAGCGGTGTTATGGAGAGGAATAAAATGATAATTAAGAGTATAACGTTGAAGAATTACAGATGCTTTGAAGATATCCAGGTGAATTTTCATGAGAAGCTGACAGTAATCGTCGGGGATAACGGCTCCGGGAAAACTTCTATTCTTGAAGGGCTGGCTGTCTCTCTGGGGACAATGTTCACAGGATTAGACGGACGAGCCGGCATAAGCATTAATAAAAAGGATGCCAGGTTAAAAACGTATTGCATGGGGGATTCTGAAGATGTTCAGCCACAGTATCCGGTAGAAATAACGGCTACAGGCGATATAGATGGACAATCGATCACATGGAAGCGGTCTTTAAATGGAGAAAACGGAAGCACAACTGTAAAAGACGCAAAAGCTATGATGGATATTGCAAAAGACTACCAAAAACGTCTTCGGGATGGAGATGTATCCTTAGTGCTTCCGATGATTGCATATTATGGTACCGGACGTTTGTGGGACTATCATAGAGAAAAGAAAGCGGATGCTTTTAAGGACAATACGAAAACAAATGGTTATATTGACAGTCTGGACGGAACGGCGAACATTAAGCTGATGATGAACTGGTTTAAAAAGAAAACTATTCAAAAAATGCAGAAGTGTTCAGACGGGCTTAGGGAGTCCACGGAACTGTTGGTTGTGTATAGAGCAATGCAGAAGTGTTATGAGTGTATTACAGGATACCAGAGCGTGGCATTTGATTATAATCTGGATACCAATGAGATTGAGTGCCGCTATATTGATCAGTCTGGAATTCAAATGAGCATTCCGCTGCCACAGTTGAGCGATGGATATAAAAGTACGATTAGTCTGATCGCGGATATAGCTTATCGCATGTCCGTGCTGAATCCCCAGTTGGGAGTTGACGTAATTGATAAAACGGATGGGGTTGTTCTGATTGATGAGGTGGATCTGCATCTGCACCCTGCATGGCAGCATCGCATTCTTGGGGATTTGCAGGAGATTTTTCCCAGAGTCCAGTTTATTGTCACAACCCATGCGCCGGCGGTTATCAGCAGCGCAAAGAGTGAGAATCTTGTGATGTTAGAGGGGTATGAGGTAGCGGATACCGGCGCGGAGATATATGGAAATGATGTAAATTCTATTTTGAAAGATATCATGGGCGTGTCAGACCGTAATCCCGCTATTGCGGAGCTTTTCACCCGGTTTTATTCGCTGCTGAATGACGGGCAGTATGACAG
The DNA here is from genome assembly GCA_947066955.1 of uncultured Hungatella sp. GTDB lineage: Bacteria > Bacillota > Clostridia > Lachnospirales > Lachnospiraceae > UBA3402. Next base: position 47,146 of record CAMTAF010000001.1, on the reverse strand, counting down.
GGCAGAAAAGATCCTGGATGAGATTGACGGAAAAAGAGATTATCATGATAAGGAAGTAACTGCCAATAGGGTAAAGTTAAAGTTGGAGAGAATCCGGGGAGGACGGAAATGATCGAAGTAAGAAAGGGGAGCGAACCGGATGGACTGAAAGAGCTGAGAGCAGGATTCCGAGGGAAGATAAAGATCCAGGGATAGTGGGAACAACGATAGAACATTTTATACCTGTTGAACCGAAAGACGGACGTGATGTAGGACAGGCTTTAGATTATGATAATCTATTTGCGGTCTGTCATGGAAACGTGAAAAAACGGTTGAAGGAGGAAAGCGGCTTTAGACGCGTTGATCCATGAGATCGGGAAAGTGGATACCGAATATTTACATACTTATTGCGCAGAAATGCTGAACGCGTTTCTGGAGGAGGGGGATCCCAAAACACCTTATGTGGGGGTTTTGATCTGGTATTTACAAACAATGGTAAAGGCGTTGGCATTCTGTGAATTAGCTTGAATTAAAGCCCGATTAATAGTATAATCATTTTATTAAAATCCAAGGAGGACATGATTATGGTCAACTGGAACAATATGGATACCCTTTCTTCATTCCAGGAGCTTTTGAAGGTGGAGAAGGTGGACCTGGTTCAAGTGATGAGCGGGGAGAACGGTGCGCAGCGAGTGAAAGAGTACAGCGTTCCCATGGCGGAAGGCATGGTCTACAACTATGCGGCCAAGCAGGTAGATGACGCGGTGCTGGAGGGCCTTGCCAAGCTGGCCGAGGAGGCTCAGCTGGCGGAAAAATTTGAGGCTCTCTACAACGGGGAGGTCATCAATACCGGGGAGAAGCGCCTGGTGCTTCATCATCTGACCCGCGGGCAGTTAGGGGAAGCGGTTGTGAAGGACGGCGTTGATAAGCGCGAGTTCTATGTGGGAGTGCAGAAAAAGGTCGCTGAGTTTGCCAAAAAGGTACATACCGGTGAGATCACCAATGGGGCTGGGGAGAAATTTACCACGGTCGTTCAGATCGGCATCGGCGGAAGCGACTTAGGTCCCCGGGCCATCTATCTGGCTCTTGAGAACTGGGCGAAAAAGCACGATACCCTTAAGATGGAAGCAAGATTCATCAGCAATGTGGACCCGGATGACGCGGCGGCTGTTTTGAACTCCATTGATGTAGCTCATTCCCTCTTTGTTCTTGTTTCCAAGTCAGGGACAACTCTGGAGACCCTGACCAACGAGTCCTTTGTGAAGGATGCCTTAAAGAACGCCGGGCTGGATCCCTCCAAACATATGGTGACCGTTACCAGCGAGACCTCGCCCCTGGCCAAGAGCGACGACTATCTGGCGGCTTTCTTTATGGATGATTACATCGGCGGAAGGTATTCCTCCAGCTCCGCGGTGGGCGGCGCCGTGCTGTCTCTGGCCTTTGGACCGGAAGTGTTTGAGGCGTTTTTGGAGGGCGCGGCTGAGGAGGACAAGCTGTCCAAGAATAAAGAGCTGACCAAGAACCCTGCCATGCTGGATGCGCTCATCGGCGTCTATGAGCGCAATGTATTGGGATATCTGTGCACGGCGGTTCTGCCCTATTCTCAGGCATTAAACCGCTTCCCGGCCCATCTGCAGCAGCTTGACATGGAATCCAACGGCAAGAGCGTGAACCGTTTCGGGGAGCCTGTGAATTACCAGACAGGCCCGGTGATCTTCGGCGAGCCGGGAACCAACGGGCAGCACTCCTTCTATCAGCTGCTCCACCAGGGCACCTCGGTTGTTCCCCTCCAGTTTATCGGATTTAAGGAGAGCCAGATCGGCACGGATGTGGTGATTCAGGACAGCACCAGCCAGCAGAAGCTGTGCGCCAACGTGGCTGCCCAGATCGTGGCTTTTGCCTGCGGAAAGTCCGATGAGAACCGCAATAAGAACTTTGAGGGCGGGCGTCCTTCCAGCATCATTGTGGGCGATCAGGTGAATCCCAGAACCTTGGGAGCCCTCCTGTCACACTTTGAGAATAAGGTGATGTTCCAGGGATTTGTGTGGAATGTAAACAGCTTTGACCAGGAAGGCGTACAGCTTGGAAAGGTGCTGGCCAAGAAAGTGCTGGCCCATGAGACAGACGGGGCGCTGAAGGTCTACAGCGACCTGCTGAATATCTGATCAGGGTCAGATGAGATGGAAAAAAGGCAGGCATACTCTGAGAAGGGCATGTCTGCCTTTCTGCTGCCCCATTTAGGAAAATTCAGGAGGAAGGCAAAAATGTATTCATTTCAGGATCTGACGGATATTATCGCAAAGCTCCGCTCTGAGGAAGGCTGCCCCTGGGACAGGGCCCAGACCTACGAGAGCCTGAAAAAATGTCTTGCCGACGAGGCCCAGGAGGTCTACCAGGCAGTGGACAACCAGGATATGGAAAATCTCTGCGAGGAGCTGGGGGATGTGCTTTTGCAGGTGATGCTCAACAGCCAGATCGCCAGGGAAGAGGGAGCCTTTACCATAGACGACGTGATCGACGGATTGTGCCGCAAGCTGGTGCGCCGCCACCCCCATGTGTTCGGCGATGTGAAGGTGAATTCCGTGGAGGAGGGGCTGGCGCTGTGGAACGCCATAAAAGCGCAGGAAAAAGCGGAAAGACCTTGACAAACCATGGCAAAAAAGATATAGTAATTGAGCAGTTGTTTTATAGAAGGCAGGAAGGCTGCCATGGTCGATTTAGGAGGAAGATTTCATGAATAAGACAGAGCTGATCGCAGCAGTAGCTGAGAGTGCGGAGATTTCTAAAAAAGACGCGGAGAAGGCACTGAAGGCGTTTGTAGATGTTGTTTCTGACGAATTGGTAAAAGGAGAGAAGGTTCAGCTGGTAGGTTTCGGCACCTTTGAGGTTGTGGAGAGAAAAGAGAGAGAAGGAAGGAACTTACAGACCAAGGAGCCTATGACCATCCCGGCTTCCAAGACACCCAAGTTCAGACCGGGAAAGGCTCTTAAGGATCTGGTAAACGCATAACATATGAGATTAGACAAGTTTTTGAAGGTTTCGCGGCTGATCAAGAGGCGCACCGTGGCCAACGAGGCCTGCGACGCGGGACGTGTTTTAGTGAATGACAAACCGGCCAAGGCGTCCCTGAATGTAAAGGCCGGCGACAGGATCGAGATTCAGTTTGGCACCAATTCGGTGAAGGTGGAAGTGCTGGATGTCCAGGAGACCGTGAAAAAGGATGAGGCGAAGGAGCTTTACCGTTATATTTGACGAATAAACCGGCAGACCCCCTAATATACTTAAAGAGATATAAGTATATTGGGAGGTCTTTTTTGATGGAAGAGAAGACAGGCATAAGACCCCACAGGCTGATGATGCACAACCGCTCCGCCTTGAGCATCACGGGGATCAGGGATGTGGTTTCGTTTGATGAGAGCCAGGTGATACTGGATACGGATATGGGGCTTCTGACCATGAAGGGGAAAGAGCTCCATGTGAGCCGCCTGACCCTGGAAAAAGGGGAGGTGGACATAGACGGTTCCGTGGACAGCCTGGCGTATTCCTCCAACGAAGCTTACCGCAAGTCGGGAGAATCCCTGTTCAGCCGTCTGTTCCGGTGAGGGGGATTCTATGAGCATGGTCATTCGCTACGAAGCCCGTCTCTTTCTTATGAGCGCCGGCACGGGGGCAGGGCTTATGATGGTCTACGACTGTATAAGGGTTTTCAGGCTTTTGTGTCCCCACAGGCTGTGGGCCGTGAATATGGAGGATCTTGTATACGGGCTGTACTGTGGGGTTATGACGTTTCTGCTTCTCTACGAGCAGAACGACGGCAGCCTGAGGGGATTCTGTGTGGGCGGGGTGATTCTGGGCATGGCAGTCTATCAGCACATGGTGAGCCGAAGAGTCCTAAAGTGCTTGCAAAAGCAGATAAAATGGATTAAAATGAAGGTTAAGAACCATCGGGACCGTTCAAGACAGGAGAGAAGATGAGCGAGACGAGAAGATCCATGAGAAAAAGAAAAGAGCGGTTGGGCAACCGCATGGCCCTGGTGGGGGTTACGTTTGTGGTGATCAGTCTGGCGGTGGTAGTGAATTTTCGGGGAGCGGCTTTGAGAGAGAAGGATCTGGCCTACCAGATCAGAGAAGAGAATCTCGCCAGGCAGGTGGAGGAAGAGAAGGAGAGGGCCCGGGACTTGGAGGAACAGAGGATCTATGTGCAGACCAAGGAGTATATCGAGAAGGTGGCCAAAGAGAAGCTGGGCCTGGTGAATCCTGATGAGATCCTTCTGAAACCGGAGCAGTAGGGCAGGCCTGTCGCAGCTTGTCGAACACTTTTTTGGACAAGCAGCAGAGATTTGACAAATATTTCCCTTTTGACCGTGTATAATGCATATGGGGATTTCCGCCTGCAGGCGGAGCCTGTATGCAAGGTCAGGAGGGATTTTTGTGTTTTATCGGAAAAGCTGCCATAAAGATATGGCTGATATCCATGTATATACAGCGAAAAAATTAAGCGATATGGCAAGCTCCTTGGAAGAGCTGGCCAAAAGCCTTGACCAGGAGAAGGGAACAGGGAGGAACCTGAGCCGGGAGGACGGCCTGGCGGCCATGCAGATGGCGGCAGCCATGGTGTGCGGCGACTGCAGCAGATGCAATCTCTACTCGGATAGCGAGAAGGAGGAGAGCTATTACCTGTACTATCTGCTGAGGGCATTTGAGCAGAAGGGGACAGTGGAATTTGAGGACATGCCCAGGCTGTTTCGGGAGACCTGCGGAAGGCAGAAGGATTACGTAGGCGAGCTGAACCGGAATCTGGGGCGGGCCACCATGAATCTCACCTGGAAGAACCGTTTCCTGGAGAGCCGGGACACGGTGATCACTCAGTTTCGGGAGCTGGCGGTGATTCTGGAGGAATTTGCCTGTCAGATGGAGCAGGCGGTGGATGTGACGGCGGAGAAGGAGCCGGAAGTCCGGAGGGCCTTTGGCCGGCGCCATATGGCCATCGACAGGCTGCTGATCCTGGAGTACGACAACAACCGCCGGGAGGCTTTTGTGACGGTGAGGGCCACAAACGGCAGGTGCGTCATGTCCAAGGAGGCGGCTCTGTATCTGGGACAGGCTATGGGCGGACGTTCGTGGGTTGCGGCCAGGGACAGCAAGGCCGTGATCAACCGGCAGTTTGCCACCATACGTTTTGTGGAAGAAGGGGCTTACCGGGTGCTGTGGGGCGTGGCCAGGGAGGCCAAGAGCGGAGAAAACGTATCCGGGGACAGCTACACATTTTCCCAGAACGGGCCGGGGCAGGCCATCATGAGCCTGTCCGACGGCATGGGAAGCGGGGAGACGGCGGCCAGGGAGAGCCGGAGGGTCATCGAGCTGGCGGAACAGCTGCTGGCCGCGGGATACACTCCCAGAGCCGCCTTAAAGCTGGTGAACACGGTGCTTTTGCTGGCAGGGGAAGAGCAGCATCCCGCCACCATCGATTTGTGCTGCATTGATCTGTACACAGGCGTTCTGGAGGTGATGAAGATGGGGGCAGTGGCCACCTATATTGTCAACGAGTCGGGGGTGGAGCTTCTGGAGGCATCCCAGACGCCGGCAGGGGTCCTGTGCCAGGCAGAACCGGCCCTGCTGTCCAGAAAGCTGTGGGAGGATAACCGGGTGGTTATGGTCAGCGACGGAGTCTTAGAGGCCCTGCCGGGGGAGGACAAGGAGCAGGTGCTTAGAGAGTACTTAGAGGACATGAGCGGTAGGGATCCCCAGGAGGCGGCGGAGCAGATTCTGGATTTTGCCATGTCGTTTTCAGAGGAAAAGAGGGATGACATGACGGTGCTGACAGCGGGAATCTGGAAGCGGTGCAGGCCGGCGTAAAAAACAAAAGAAGCAGGTGAATGACATGCGGAGAAAGGCGGAAAGCTATATCAGGGAAAACCAGATGATCGCAAAAGGAGACAGGGTGATCGCGGCAGTGTCGGGAGGCGCGGATTCTGTCTGCATGCTCCATGTTCTGGTGTCCCTGAAAGAAATACTGGAATTTGATATTTTTGTGGTCCATGTCCACCATGGCCTCCGGGGCCCGGAGGCGGACCGGGATGGGGAATATGTCAGGGAACTTTCGGCTATATGGGAAGTTCCCTGTCTTGTAGTTCAGACAGACGCGGCGGCTTATGCCAAAGAGCATGGCATGGGCGTTGAGGAGGCAGGGCGGGAGCTGAGATACCGGATCTTTGCCAGGGAGGCAGAGAGAACAGGGGCGGCAAGGATCGCGGTTGCCCACCACCAGGAGGACCAGGCGGAGACCATCCTCCACAACCTGTTCCGGGGAAGCGCCCTTAAGGGCTTAGGAGGCATGGAGCCTGTGAGGGGAAAGATCATAAGGCCCCTTTTGTGGGCAGACAGGAGGGAGATCCTTGAATATCTGGAACAGAGGGGAATTTCCTACTGTACAGACTCCACCAACGCGTCCATGGAATATACAAGAAATAAGCTGCGTTCCCTGGTGATCCCCATGATTTGTAAGGAGATCAACCCCGGGGCAGTGGGACACATCGCGGAGGCGGGAAAGAGGCTCCTGGAGGCAGAGAGATATTTTGACCAGGAGTCGGAGAGGCTCTGGCAGGAAAACCGGCTTCAGGGCTCATCCGGAAGGCGGCGGGGCATCCCCGCGGATGCGCTGGCAGGATTTCCGGATATCTTAAAAGGATATGTGGTGATGAAGATGATGGGAGAACTGACGGGGTCCAGAAAGGATCTGGCATCGGTTCATGTGGCCGCTGTCCTTGACCTGGCCGGAGGGAAAACAGGGAGGAGCGTGAACCTCCCCTGGGGCCTCACGGCCAGGAGGGAGTATGATGCGGTTTGGATTGAACAGGGGGAGCCGGAGGAAGAGGAGGGGGCTTTGGAAGAGAAAAGAGCCTGGGAGGACTTGTTTTCCTGCCCCCTGTTCACCGTAAAATGCTTTCCGGCGGAGATAATAAAGGAAAAATACCGGAAAATTCCGGAAAACAAGTATACGAAATGGTTTGATTATGATAAAATAAAAGGCACGGTATCTGTGAGGACCAGAAGGCCGGGGGATTACTTCCTTTTAAAGGACGGAAAAAGGAAGACGATAAAGGCCTTTATGATAGACGAGAAGATCCCGCGCAGGGAGCGGGACCGGATACTGCTTGTGACAGAAGGGCAGCATGTGCTCTGGATTGTGGGCCGCCGGATCAGCGAGTTTTATAAAGTGACAGATGCCACAAAGCAAATCTTACAAGTGAGTACAGTTGGAGGAGAGGAACATGGCAGATAAGATTCGGGTCTTGATTTCAGAAGAAGACGTGAACAAAAAGATTAATGAGGTTGCCGCTTTAATCAGCAGGGATTATGAGGGGAAAAAGGTACATCTGATCTGTATCCTCAAGGGCGGGGTATTTTTTACATGCGAACTGGCCAAGAGGATCACGGTGCCGGTTACCCTGGACTTTATGTCAGTGTCCAGCTACGGCGCGGGAACCCAGTCCAGCGGCGTGGTGAAGATCGTCAAGGATTTAGACGAACCTCTGGAGGGGAGGCATGTGCTCATCGTGGAGGACATTATCGACTCCGGGAGAACCCTGTCGTACCTGATTGAGATCCTGAACAAGAGAGGCCCCGCGGATATCCGCCTGTGTACCCTTCTCGACAAGCCGGAGCGCCGGGTTAAGAAGCAGGTGAAGGTGGACTACACATGCTTTACCATACCTGACGAGTTTGTTGTGGGGTACGGCCTGGATTATGATCAGAAATACAGAAATCTACCGTACATCGGGGTAGTAGAACAGTAAGGAGGCAGTTAGTTGAGACAACGACAATCTATAAGCGGTCTGGGGCTGTTGTTGGTTATGATGATCATCATGGCCCTGGTGTTCCGCATCTCAGGAAACATGAATGACGAGAGTCTGACCCAGCAGGAATATATGCAGGCAGCGGAGAGGGGAGATATCCGGTCCGTGCTGATTCGGCCCAACAAGGAGACTCCCACGGGAGAGCTCCTGTTGACTACCAGGGAGGGAGATCAGCTGCTGATCTATGTGGCTGACGTGAAGGCGGAGCAGGATTACCTCATGGGCCTGGGGATCCCCTGTACTATGGGCGGGGTGCCCCAGGAGAGCTATCTTTTGTCCATCATCCTGCCGGTTGTCCTGTCGGGGATTGTCCTGGTGGTAGTGTTTATGATGATGAACGCCAGGGCGGCAGGCGGAGGGGCCAACGCCAAGATGATGAATTTCGGCAAAAGCCGGGCCCGGCTCAGCAGGGATGCCAGCAAGTATAATTTTAAGAAAGTGGCAGGCCTGCGGGAGGAGAAGGAAGATCTGGAGGAGCTGGTGGATTTTCTCAGGAATCCTCAGAAATACACGGGGGTCGGGGCCAGAATTCCCAAGGGAATCCTTCTGGTAGGGCCTCCGGGAACCGGAAAGACCCTCCTTGCCAAGGCAGTGGCCGGCGAATCAGGAGTGCCGTTCTTCAGCATCTCCGGTTCGGATTTTGTAGAGATGTTCGTGGGCGTAGGTGCTTCCAGGGTCAGGGACCTGTTTGAGGAGGCTAAGAAAAATGCCCCCTGTATCGTGTTTATAGACGAGATCGACGCAGTGGCCCGGCAGAGAGGAACCGGACTGGGAGGCGGGCACGATGAGAGAGAGCAGACCTTAAACCAGCTTCTTGTGGAGATGGATGGGTTCGGAGTCAACGAGGGGATCATCGTCCTGGCGGCCACCAACCGGGTGGATATTCTGGATCCGGCTATCCTGCGTCCCGGGCGCTTTGACCGGAAGATCGTGGTGGGAAGGCCTGACGTAAAAGGGCGGGAGGAGATCCTGAAGGTTCACGCCCAGGATAAGCCCCTTGGGGATGATGTGGATCTGGAGAGGGTGGCCAGGACTACCGCGGGATTTACGGGGGCTGACTTGGAGAGCCTGTTAAATGAGTCCGCTATCCTGGCGGCAAAAGAAGGAAGGAACTATGTGCGGCAGAATGATATCGACCGCTCCTTTATCCGAGTGGGCATCGGAACGGAGAAGCGCAGCCGGGTGATCAGTGAGAAAGAAAAGCGGATTACAGCCTACCACGAGGCAGGCCACGCCATCTTGTTTCATCTTCTCCCCGACGTGGGGCCGGTGCACACCATCTCCATTATCCCCACGGGAAACGGCGCGGCGGGCTACACCATGCCCCTGCCGGAGAAGGATGAGATGTTCAACACCAAGGGCAAGATGCTCCAGACCATCATGGTTTCCTTAGGCGGCAGGATCGCCGAGGAGCTGATCTTTGACGATATCACTACAGGGGCCTCCCAGGACATCAAGCAGGCCACGGCCATCGCCAGGTCCATGGTGGTGAAATACGGCATGTCCGAGACAGTGGGCATGATCAACTATGAGACCGAGGGCGACGAGGTGTTTATCGGCAGGGAGATCGGCCACGTCAAGAGCTACGGGGAAGATGTGGCGGCCTCTATTGACAGGGAAGTCAAGAGAATCATCGACGAGTGCTACGAGAAAGCAAAGGCTATGATCAGGGAGCACGAGTATGTTCTTCACCGGTGTACAGAGGTTTTAATGGAAAAAGAAAAGGTTGGGCAGGCGGAATTCGAACAAATGTTTTAGCATATAAGCATAGTGCACAAAAAGTGAAAACAAATTTTAGTAACTTTGTGCAGGCTGGTTCTTGGCTTTTTATTAGGGCTATGCTATTATAATAGACGTAACCCCCCCAATACATTATATAGTTTTTGCTACACCCCATAAGAAACGAAATACCTTCTCCTAAAAGAGCCAGCTACCCCGCTGGCTCTTTTACTGTCCGAAAATAGGAGGATAAAAAATGCTATTTTTCATAAGAATTTATGGTTGTATAATCCGCGGGAATCATATACAATATATACGATAGATGGACATGTGAAAAATGCAGTAGTACATGTTTCGGAGGGAAAGCGGCAAATGAAATTGGAAGATCAAGGTATTATCAGACAAGCCCTGTTCAGCGACGAGAATGAAGAATTCCGGATCCCGGCAGAACCCGATGAGGGGGAGACGGTAACAGTCCGTTTCAGAACTGCCAAAGACAATGTAGATCATGTATATTATCAGGAAGAGGGGCAGGAGGAGAAACCTCTTGTAAAGACAGGTACAGAGGGGTTATTTGATTATTATGAATATAGAACAACCGTGCCGGCGCATCCTGTGAGATATCATTTCCGGGTGGTTAAGGGGGAGGAATCTTGTTTTTATAACCGGCTGGGAGTGTGCGCGGAGGCGGAGAGTTGTTTTGACTACAGGATCACGCCGGGGTTTCATGTGCCTGAGTGGGCCAGGGGCGTGGTTATGTATCAGATTTTTGTGGATCGTTTTAACAACGGCGATCTGGACAATGATGTGGAAGACCGGGAGTACGTGTATATCGGGAGGCCGGTATACAGGGTGGCCAACTGGGAACAGAACCCTTCCACCATGGATGTGGGCTGTTTTTACGGCGGCGACCTTCAGGGAGTTTGGGACAAGCTGGACTATCTCCAGGAGCTGGGGATCGAGGTGCTGTATTTTAACCCTATTTTCGTCTCGCCATCCAACCACAAGTATGATACCCAGGATTATGACCACATTGATCCCCATTACGGCAGGATCGTAAAAGATGGCGGCGCCGCGGTTGACGAGGGGGCCGGGGACAACAGCCAGGCTTCCAAGTACAGGATCCGTTCTGCGGATCCGGAGAACTTAGAGGCCAGCAATCTATTTTTTGCCCGGTTTGTGGAGGAGGTCCACAGGCGGGGCATGAAGGTGATCATCGACGGGGTATTCAATCACTGCGGATCATTCAACAAGTGGATGGACAGAGAGCGGATCTATGAACAGAGCGGATCCTATGAGCCGGGAGCCTATGTGTCGGGAGACAGCCCCTACCGCACCTTTTTTAAGTTTCTTGATGAAAATAATTGGCCTTACAATGACAAATATGACGGCTGGTGGGGCCATGATACCCTGCCGAAGCTGAATTATGAGGGTTCCCCCAAGCTGCACCAGTATATTCTGGACATCGCGAAAAAGTGGGTTTCTCCGCCCTACAATGTGGACGGCTGGCGCCTTGACGTGGCTGCGGACTTAGGGCACACCGGAGATTTCAATCATCAGTTCTGGAGGGATTTCCGCAAAGCGGTGAAGGAGGCCAACCCCAATGCCATCATCCTGGCGGAGCACTACGGGGATCCCAGAACGTGGCTTGAGGGGGATCAGTGGGACACCATCATGAATTATGACGCCTTTATGGAACCGGTTACGTGGTTCCTCACAGGCATGGAGAAGCACAGCGATGAGTATAATGAGAATCTGTACGGCAACGGAGATTCTTTTTTCCGCTCCATGTTCTACCATATGAGCCGCATGCAGACTCAGTCTGTGAACACGTCCATGAATGAGCTGTCCAACCATGACCACAGCCGTTTTATGACCAGAACCAACCGGACCGTGGGGCGTATCGGCACAGCCGGTCCCGAGGCGGCAAACCAGGGCATCAACCCGGCAGTATTCCGGGAGGCAGTGGTGATGCAGATGACATGGCCGGGAGCGCCTACGGTGTATTACGGAGACGAGACAGGCCTGTGCGGCTGGACGGACCCGGACAACCGCCGCACCTACCCCTGGGGCAAGGAGGACGCCGGCCTGATCGAGTTCCACAAGTTCATGATCGCCCTGCACAAGTATTATCCTGCGCTGAGAAAGGGCTCCTTAAAGCAGCTTTTGGCGGAATACCAGGTGATCAGCTACGGACGTTTCCTGAAAGACAACCGGTGTGTTGTGGCGGTGAATAACGACTGCCAGGAGCGGGAGCTGAGGATACCTGTGTGGGAGATCGGGATTGAGGACGGGGACCGCGTGGTCCGCGTGATGTCCACCGGCGAATCCGGCTACCGGACAGGGCCTGTGCATTACCAGGTTGAAGACGGGATCTTGACTTTGAAGCTGGAAAAGTACAGTTCGATTTTGCTGATTTCCAACAAAAGGCCTTGATTTTTTGACTTGTCTGTGATATCCTAATAAAAGTTTGTGGATGGGTTCCCGAGTGGCCAAAGGGGGCAGACTGTAAATCTGTTGCGACACGCTTCGATGGTTCGAATCCATCTCCATCCACTCTCCTGTGGGGATATGCCGCAGTGGCGGAACAGGCAGACGCACAGGACTTAAAATCCTGCGGGACTAATCTCCCGTGCCGGTTCGATTCCGGCCTGCGGCATTGGAGGGGCTCTGAGCGTTCAGGGCCCTTTCTTTTTCTGTTTTTGCGCATAAAAAAAAGCGCGAGACGGGATTCGAACCCGCGACCCTCGCCTTGGCAAGGCGATACTCCACCACTGAGCCACTCGCGCATGAAAATATATAAAATTCTTATCTGATAACAAAACTATTCTAGCATATCTCCCATCTAAAATCAAGTCCCCCGCGAAAAAAAATTCGGTTTAGAAGGGGAGGAAGCCGTAACAGTTCAAGGGTGATCTGAACTGTTACAGGAAGCCGAAGCATCACAGGCCCCCCTTTCGGGCGCTAAAAAGCCTTCGTCTGCGCAGAATCAGAGCAGCCTGTCTGCGGCAGCGCGCGGCAGCTTTCGCGCTTGACGATTTTATAGGGAAAGTCCACCTTTATATGAGAGGTATGGCCGCCGTTTACGCGGTCCAGCAGCATGTTGACAGCCATTCTCCCCATCTCCTCCAGCGGGACATGGACGCTGGAGAGCATGGGGGCTGTGTACTGGACATTTTCTACGTTATTAATGCCAATGAGGGAGATGTTTCCCGGAACCTCAATATTTTTATCATGGCAGGCCTTCAGGGCGCCGATGGATACCATGTCATTGGCACAGAAGACAGCGCTCACGTCGGGAGCGTTGGCGAGGATCCGCACCATCCCCTGATATCCGCCTTCCATAGAAAGAATGGTATCATCGATCACGTAGCGCTCGTCCACGGGAAGGCTTAAAGCGGCAGCAGCCTCGCGGTAGCCGCGCATGCGGCCCTCATTGCTTCCGATAAAGCCGATTTTTTTGTGCCCAAGAGAATAAAGATAGCTGACCACAGCCTTGGCCATTTTATAGCTGTCGCAGACAATCTGATCACAGTCGGCTTCCAGAAAATTCAGGCCCACATAAATGGTTTTTTTAAAGTAAACCTCCAGACGTTTCAGAAGTTCCGGCTGAAAGCGTCCGATGATTACCAGACAATCGGATGGAGTGGCGGAGAGGATAGGGGTAATGAGGCCCGGACTGTCCAGGGCCACGGCGGAAAATGTGTACTGAAGGATGTAGTTGTGCTTGAATGCTTCCTGCTCCACGCTTTCCAGGATTTTTGTATAAAAAGGGTCGTCTTTTGATTCTTGGGGCGCCACGGCAAAGACGCAGTACAGCGATTTGGGTTCGGAGCTTTTGGGGACGCTGCTTTCTCTTTTCTGCAGCTGGCGCGCTGCCGGGTTGGGTGTATATCCCTGCTTTTTTGCCACATCCCAGATCTTTCGCTGCAGCTCTTTGCTGGCCGCTGATGTGTTTTTTGCGTTCAGGGTCCGGGAAACGGTGGAAATAGAGATTCCCAGTTCGGCAGCAATATCTTTTAGTGCCATAAGATTCACCTCGAATTTTGATAAAAATAGAATACCACAAAACAAAGGAAAAGTATACGGTTTTGTTTGCGGCAGATAAAACGCAAAAATACGCAAATTACGCAAATAAAAGAAAGGCGGACATAGGAGAAGAAGGACATTATCACGAAAAAATAGGATAATAACTCTATAAATTAGCTAAGAATCATAATATAGCCAAACGTTTGCTAAAATAATTGGAACAATTTGCGCAATATACATTGACAAGTATAATAGTTTGCGCGATAATAATGACAAATATAACAAGAAAATCTAAAAAACAAAGAACTAATTATGCAAAATATTGGAGGGGCACAAGGTGAAATACTTTGAATTTGAGTACGGAGAGGGAACCATGGGCGCAAACCTGCCCGACAATACGGATGAATTTATTCCTGGAGTGACAGTGCCGGATCCGGATTATATTCCAGAGGAACAGCTGGAGGCTGCTTATCGCCAAAGTCTGGCTCATCCCATAGGAATGCCTCCCGTGAAGGAGTTGGTAAAGAAGGGCAGCAAGGTGGTCTTCATTGTGCCGGACCGCGTAAAGGGAGGTGAGCAGGCCACCAGTCACAGAAAACTGGCTATCAAATATATTTTGGAGGAGCTCTATGGGGCTGGCGTGGAAAAGAAGGATATCCTGATGATTATTTCCAATGGCCTCCATCCGCGAAGCACGGACAAGGATGCCCTGGCGATCTTTGGGCCGGAGCTTTACGGAGAGTTTTGGCAGAGCGGCCAAATCATCAGCCATGATTCAGAAGATCCGGAGCATATGGTGGATCTGGGGCTCACTGACCGGGGCGACCCGGTATATATCAACAAATATGTCTATGAGGCGGATTTGCCGATTTTGATCGGACATGTACAGGGCAATCCTTATGGCGGTTATTCCGGCGGCTATAAGCACAGCGCCACCGGCATTAGTAACTGGAAGAGCATTGCCAGCCATCACGTCCCTGCGGTTATGCACAGGAAGGATTTCACCCCTGTGAACAACAGCAGCCTGATGCGCAGTAAGTTTGATGAGATTTCCATGAAGATGGAGGAAAAGATGGGCCACCCCTTCTTCTGCTGTGACGCGGTGCTGGATTCCAAAAGCCGCCAGATTGGGATCTTTTCCGGCTATGCTGCCGAGATGATGCCGGAATCCTGGAAGGTTGCGGACAAGCGCACCTATGTACACTGGGCGGAGAAGAAATATGATGTGCTTGTGTTTGGAATGCCTCAGAAATTCCACTACGGGGATGGAATGGGTACAAACCCCATTATGATGATGCAGGCGTTATCAGCCCAGGTTCTGCGTTTTAAGCGTGTTATGAGTGATAATTGTGTAATTATCTGCTCCAGCTTATGCAATGGCTTCTTTAATGACAAGCGCTGGCCCTATCTGCGGGAATGCTATGAGTGGTTTCAGCATGACGAAATGAATGTGCTGCCGGATATGAACCGCCTGGGCGAATATTTTGCTACCAATGAGGAATACATACGCAAATACCGCTTCGCTAACGCGTTCCATCCGTTCCATGGCTTCTCCATGATGAGCTGCGGCCATATCGCTGAGATGAACACCAGTGCCATTTACATTGTGGGTGCAAAGGATCCCGGCTATGCGCGGGGGATGGGATTAAAAACAAGGGCCACCTTTGAGGAGGCTTTGGAAGACGCAAAGAAGAAATATGTGGGAAATGAGCCCAATATCCTGGCGCTGCCGTTGACGTTCAAGGTGGCTTCCGTCCACCTGGGAATGAAGGATGAGTCCAGGGACTGCATGGATGCCTACGGCCGTTATCCCCACGCCTGCGGATGAAGTAAACAGACCAAAATAAAAAAGGAGGATATAATCATGAAAAAAATCATTAATCGTCGAGTGTTAGCGGCAGTGGGGACGGCTGCCCTGATGGGCTCCCTGGCCGCCTGCGGAGGTTCCTCAAGCTCTACGGCCACCACAGCGGCAGACACAACCGCGGCGGCAGCGGCGGCCGGTACAGAGGCCGCAGGAGGGGAGGCCGCAGGAGGGGAGACCACCTTTGGAATCACGCCTCTTGCTGAACGCGCAACGCTGAGCATCGGTTTCTTTGCCGGCTCCGCACACTCCATGCCCTGGTATGTAGCCGATAAAATGGGATTCTTCGACGAGCTGAACATTGACGTGGAGTACCAGTCCTTCACTGCGGGCCCTGCTATGATGGAGGCTTGCGCAGATTGGGATATCTGTGACGTGGGCGCTCCCGGAGCCTTAAATGGCATGAAAAATTATGAGGTCAATATGATCGGTGTCGCTGACAATGAGTATAATACGGCATTGTTTGTCCGCCCGGATTCGGATCTGGCAAAGGAACCGGAGAATCCGGAGAACTGGCGGGGCAAAAAGGTGCTTTTAAACAGAGGAACCACCCTCCAGTACATGTTTATGCAGTATATGTCAAACATTGGGATCTCCGACATCGATTCTTACGGTATCCAGATTGTTGATACAGCGGTTGGAACCTGCCTGACTGCTTTCCAGACCGGCGAGGGCGATGCAATGTGTGTATGGAACGCCTTTGCTTGTGCCGCGGAGGATGATGGATTTGTCCGCGTAACCGACATCGGAAAGATGGGACTGAACAATATTTCCACCCTCTGCGCAACCAAGGACGCAATCGAGAACAAGACCGATTTGGTATCTGCCGCATATCAGGTATATTATAAGACCTGGGAGTGGTGCAATGAGAGCAGCGAGAACAAGGAAAAGGCGGTTGAGCTGTTTATGGATTCCTGTGATGATGAGGGGATCGCTGTTACAGAGGAAACCGCAAAACGTCTGATTGAGGAGTATCAGTGTACTACCCTGGCGGAGGCGGTTACGGCTATGACTGCTGAGGAGGATGACCGCAGCGGAAACGGGCAGAAGGTCAGCCCTGCTGCCAATCAGCTGTATGAGACGCTGGATTTCTTCATTACGCTGGGCAACTACACGGCTGAGGACCGCCAGATGATTGCAGATAAAGGCCTGGTTAATCCCGCGATTGCAGAAAACGTTAAGTAAGCCTGTGATAAATGTAAAGCACAGAGCATGATGTGTGAGAAAGGAGGGCCATGTCAGTTAAAAAATGGCCCTTCTTTTTGTGCACACGGGTTGTGTAACTTAAAATTTCGGAGGTATTCAGTATGAATGACAGCGATAAGGCAGCGCACCGTCTGTCCAACGAAGAACGGATCGCAAAGGTGCAGTCAGAAAAACGGAAAAATGCGTTTCAGCTGACAATGCTTTCGTTCATTGGTGTATTAGCCTTTTTACTCATATGGCAGACAGCGGTAGCCGTGGGATGGCTGCCCAGCAAGTATGTCCCCATGCCGTCGGAGGTTGTAAAGCTGTTTTTTGTCAAATGGACAGATCCCAACCCGGACGGCGGCGTCCTGGCAGTCCACATTGCGTCCAGCCTGCAGGTTGCCTTGTCAGGCTTCTTCCTGGCTATATTTATTGGCGTTCCCCTGGGGCTCACCATGGGATGGTTTAAGGGCTTTGACAGCTTTATGCGCCCCATTTTTGAGATACTTCGTCCCATTCCGCCGGTATCCTGGATTCCCATCACCATCATCTGGCTGGGTTTGGGACTGAAGGCAAAGGCGTTTATCGTATTCTTTTCCGCCTTTGTCCCCTGTGTTATCAACGCTTACACAGGAATCCGGCAGACCAGCGAGACGCTTATCAATGTAGGTAAGATCTGCGGGGCGTCCAACTTTACCATCTTCCGGAAGATCGGCATTCCCTCTGCTATGACCATGACCTTCGCCGGTATCCGTGTGGCACTGGGAAATGCATGGGCTACGCTGGTGGCTGCGGAAATGCTGGCAGCCAACCTGGGTCTGGGCTATATGATTCAGCAGGGCAGACAGTTTGCGCGTCCGGATATCATCATTCTGGGCATTGTGGTCATTGGCCTGCTGGGCGTGATTTTTACATGGCTTCTGGGCCGTGTGGAAGGAAAGGTTCTGGGGTGGAAAAAATGAGAAAAGAGCATGAAGAAATTTTCCTCAGCGAATATGAGCGCAAAGAGCTTTTGCGGAACCGGATTTATGGGGTACTTCCGGTATTAGCCATCATTTTGCTGATCTGCCTGTGGTTTGCGGCCTCCTCGAATCCGGCCTCCAAGTTTCCGTCTCCAATGTCGGTATGGGAGCGGTATTTGAAAATATTAGAAAAGCCAATCAAGGATCTGGGGCTTATGGGCCATATCTGGGCCAGCTTGAAAAGAGTGTTTATTGCTTTGGCGTTTGCCTGGCTGCTGGGTATTTCCTTCGGCATCCTGATTGGGTGGAATAAAAAGGCAAATGCCCTTTTGGGGCCTATCTTTACGGCATTCCGCGCAGTGCCGCCTCTTGCCTGGGTACCCTTAGTGACTATGTGGTTCGGCATCGGGGAGTTCCCGAAGGTGCTGATCGTATTTGTGGGGGCCTTGATGCCGGTGGTTGTCAACACCCAGGCGGGGATAGCCAATGTACAGAAGGAATATATGGATATTGGCACCATTTTCCATGCCAATGAGTGGCAGATGCTGACAGAGATCGCGATTCCGTCGGCCCTTGATGCCATTTTCGCCGGAATCCGCAATTCTACCTCAGCCGGTTGGATGGTTGTGCTGGCGGCGGAAATGCTGGGCGGCAAGTCCGGTGTGGGCTTTTTGATCGTGCGCGGTATGGATTCAGGAGATTATCCCCTTTGCCTTCTGTCGATGATCTGCATCGGAGTGGTTGGTTATCTTCTTGCGATTGTGATTCAATTTTTAGAAAGGATTATTTGTCCATGGACAGCCAAAAAGTCAAATTAAAGCTGGAACATATTTCCCAGAGCTATATTGTAAAAAATCAGGTTTTTGACGCGGCTGTGGACGTGTCAATGGAGGTGCGGGATTCGGAATTTCTTGTGCTTTTGGGGCCGGGACGCTGCGGCAAGACAATCCTTCTCAACATGATTGCCGGCTTGGAAAAACCTGTTGACGGAAAGATTTACCTGGACGGGGAAGAGATAAACGGAAGCGATGAGAGAATTGGCATGGTCTTCCAGAAAAGGGCTTTGATGCCGTGGAAGACGGTTATGCAGAATGTGGAATTTGGGCCAAAGATTAAGGGGGTTCCCAAGGAGCAGCGCCGTGAGATCGCTCAGAAGTATATTGACCTGGTAGGACTGCAGGGATTTGAGAAAAGCTACCCAGACGAGCTCTCCGGAGGAATGAAGCAGAGGGTCAGCATTGCCAGGGCGTACGCCAATAATCCGGAGATTTTGCTCATGGACGAGCCGTTTGGCGCGCTGGATGCCCAGACGCGCTATGCAATGGAGGAGGAGGTGCAGCGGATCTGGCAGGCGGAAAAGCGTACTGTGATTTTTGTTACCAACAACATTGAGGAGGCGCTGTACCTTGCGGACAGGATTGTGCTCCTGTCCAACTGCCCGGCCCATGTAAAGGCGGTTTATGACATTAACCTGCCGCGGCCAAGAGACACCATTGATCCGGAATTTCTGCGTCTGCGCAAAGAGATTTCCGATAATACGGATCTGGCGCTGTAGGGAAGCATGGGAGGAAACAGCATGAGCGAGAGTCAATATAAAGTAGAAGTACAGGGCCTGACAAAAAATTTTGGCAGTCTCAAGGTTTTAAACAACATTTCCTTCAATATTAAAAAGGGAGAGTTTGTCTGTATTGTGGGGCCGACCGGTTGTGGAAAGACTACATTTTTGAACCTTTTGACCCGTATTTACATGCCCACCAAGGGAGACCTTCTTATTGATGGGGAGAGCGCTGACCCGAAAAAGCACAATCTGGCTTTTGTGTTTCAGGAGCCCTCAGCTCTGCCCTGGAAGACCGTGGAGCAGAATCTGAGGTTTGGGCTGGAATTAAAGAAGCTGCCGAAGGCAGAGATCAATGAACGGGTGGAACATATTATTAAGCTCATGGGACTGGAGCAGTTCCGCAATTCCTATCCTCACCAGCTTTCGGTATCCACAGAGCAGCGGATTATCATTGGGCGGGCCTTTGCAATGAACCCGGATTTGCTCCTCATGGACGAGCCCTACGGCCAGATGGATATTAAGCTGAGGTTTTATCTGGAGGACGAGGTTTTGCGGCTTTGGAAGGAGACGGGAGCCACGGTGCTCTTTATTACCCATAATATTGAGGAGGCGGTTTACCTGGCAGAGCGGGTCCTGATCCTCTCTAACAAGCCTACTACAATTAAGGAAGATTTAGAGATCAATCTGCCGCGTCCGCGGGATGTGACATCACCGGAATTTATTGAGAAGCGGCAGTATGTTACGGATCAGATTAAGTGGTGGTAAAACGCAGCCCTGATAAAGAGGAGGAACGGGATTTATGTATGATGTTTTGATCATTGGATGCGGCATAGTCGGCGCTGCAGCCGCGTATCAGCTTTCCAGATACCAGCTTTCCGTCTGTGTCTGTGAGCGTTACAATGACGTGGCCAACGGCTGCACGAAAGCAAATACGGCAATTCTCCACGCGGGCTTTGATTGTCCCGTGGGCAGCCTGGAGGCCAGATTAAATTTAAGGGGAATCGAGCTGGCAAAGGAGATCTGCGAAAAGCTGGATGTGGAGCGGATCTCAATGCCTACCTTTATTATTGCATATGACAATCCCCGTGAGCTTCAGTATATTGAAGAGCTGTATCGCCGCGGCGTGTCCAACGGAGTTCAGGGCCTTCGCATTGTAGACCGTGACGAGGCGCTTTGCCTGGAACCGGCTCTTAATCCGAATATAAAGGCAGCTCTGTACGCGCCGGGCTCCGGAATCGTCAATCCCTGGGAGTATTGTATTGCCATGGCGGAAACTGCTGTGATTAACGGAGCTCAGGTAAAGCTGGAGAGCGAGGTGACGGCGATCGAGAAGAAGGATGGATATTTTGTCGTTACCACCACCTCCGGGGTCTACGAAGCCAGGTATGTGGTGAATGCCGGAGGCGGCTGGTCGGCCCAGGTTTATGAGCTGGTGGGGGGACACGGCCTTCATCAGACCAATTTCGCTGGTCAGTATTTCGTTCTGGACAAGAGCCAGGGGGAGAAACTGCACTCCATCATATTTCCCTGTCCGGATGAGCACGGCTTTAAGGGCATCTGCGTAACGCCCACTGTGCATGGAAATCTGCTGGTAGGGCCGGATTGCTACGAGGCAGCAGACGGGGATCATGTAGGGACCGATCCCTCCACATTAGAAAATCTCAAGGCCGAGGGCCACCGCTCCATGCCGGGGATTGATTTCCGGGAGGTGATTCACGAGTATGCAGGCGTGCGCCCCAATACACAGATTCCGGATTTTGTTATTGGCGAGGCGCCGGAGTGTCCCCATTTTATTAACCTGGCCGGGATCAAATCGCCGGGCCTGTCCAGTGCCCCGGCCATAGCGGAGGAGTTAGAAACCATCCTCAGAGGCTGCGGCTTGGAGATGAAGAGGAAGGAGCAGTTTGTGGACAGCAGAAAGAGGATACGCTTCCGCTCTCTGGATGAGGAGGCAAAACGGGAGGCGATCCGCAAGAATTCTCTCTATGGCAGGATTATCTGCCGATGTGAGACTGTCACAGAAGGGGAGATCGTGGAGGCGATTCACAGGCCCATTGTACCGCGGAGCGTGGATGCAATTAAGAGGCGGTGCAATGCCGGTATGGGCCGCTGCCAAGGCGGCTTCTGCGGGCCGCGCGTCCATGAGATTCTGGCAAGGGAGCTGGGAGTGAGCCAGCAGGAGATTCTGATGGATGAGCAGGGAAGCTTTCTGCTCACATCTGTCATTAAAGAGCAGCAAGAGGAGGAAACTGCCAATGAGAACAGAGTATGATGTGATCATTGTTGGCGGAGGTCCGGCCGGACTGGCGGCAGCCTGCAGTGCCAAGGAGACAGGAGCGGAACATGTCTTAGTGATCGAGCGGGACAAGGAGGCCGGGGGTATTCTGAACCAGTGCATTCATAACGGCTTTGGACTTCATTATTTCAAGGAGGAATTGACCGGGCCGGAGTATGCGGCGCGCTTTGTGAAAAAGGCAAAGTCTCTAGGGGTTTCGGTAATGCTGGATACAATGGTACTGTCAGTGGAGCGCGGCGGGGTGTCCGCGTCAGATGGAGCCGGGGCTTCTGGTGAGGAGCGGCCTTGGCATGTGGTGACAGCCTGCAATACGGCCTATGGCTTGGTCCGGCTTACGGGAAAGGCCGTTGTGCTGGCAATGGGATGCCGTGAGCGCCCCCGGGGCGCGGTGGCGATTCCAGGCGATCGTCCGGCCGGGATCTTTACCGCCGGCACGGCCCAAAGGTACATGAATATCGAGGGATTTATGGTAGGCCGGCGGGTGGTGATCTTAGGCAGCGGCGACATCGGTCTGATTATGGCCAGGCGTATGACGCTGGAGGGCGCGAAGGTGCTGGCCTGTGTGGAGCTGATGCCCTACTGCAACGGACTTAACCGGAACATTGTTCAGTGCCTCAATGATTATGGTATTCCTCTTTATCTGTCACATACCGTGACAAATGTGGAGGGCCTTCAGCGTGTGGAGCGGGTGACGGTCAGCCAGGTGGGATCTGACAGAAAGCCAATCCAAGGGACGGAAATCATTTTCGACTGTGATACCCTTCTGCTGTCAGTGGGGTTGATTCCGGAGAATGAGCTGACAAAGCAGGCGGGGATACCCCTTGATCCGGCTACCAGAGGGGCGGTTGTCCATGAAAATATGGAGACTAAGGAGCCGGGGGTTTTTAGCTGTGGAAATGTGGTTCATGTCCATGACCTGGTAGATTTTGTGACAGCGGAGAGCCAGAGGGCCGGAAAAGCGGCGGCGGAGTATGCGGCTGGAGGAAGCTGCGGAGCAGGCGGCCGCGAGCTGAGCTTAAAAAAGGGAGATCATATTACCTATACAGTCCCCCAGAGCATACGTCTGAAAAACGTAGAAAAAAATGTGGAGGTATCATTCCGAGTGAATGAGATTCTCAAGGACATGGAAATTCAGGTTCTTGACAATGATAAGATCATCTGCCGATATCCGCGGGAGTACATGGCCCCTGGGGAGATGGAGCATGTCGCTGTTCCACGGGTACTTCTTGAGAAGGCGTCAGGAGATACGCTTTGCGTCTCCGTGGCGCCAAGGAAAACGGATCAAGTTCCGGCGTGCCCTGAGCGGAACGAAAATAAGGAGGTGCTGCCATGACGGAATTGATCTGCATTGTTTGTCCCAAAGGCTGCCATCTGCACGTAGATGAGGAGAATGGCTTTGCGGTAACCGGAAACTCCTGCGCGCGCGGAAGCGAATACGGGCAGACCGAGATGAAAAACCCTACCCGAGTGCTCACCAGCGTTGTGCGCATGTCCGGCGGCTCCGCCCATTGTTGTCCGGTAAAGACAAACGGAGGCATACCGAAAAAGGATATTTTTGCGGCAATGGATCTGCTGAAAGATGTGATACTAACCGCGCCGGTAGCCATAGGCGATAGAATCGTTCCCGACATATGCGGCACAGGCATAGCCTGGGTAGCGACAAAAGATATTGAATAACACATGGCCTCCCCTGCTCGATTGCATTTTGAACAGGAGATTGGAGTACAGAAGGCCGTCCTGCACCATCAGCGGCATTAAAAAACACGAAGAAATGGGGTTCACCAACTATTCCAGTGAACCCCACCAAGGCTAAAAACCCTTGATTCTCTAATACTCTTTTACCGTTTCCACAGCATAGCCAACCGGCTGGTCTATCTTCTCTGTATTAAGTCCCTAACCATGAGAAAATCTCGTGATTGAGAAGTCATTTAGAACATATATCCCAAAATGTGCTATACTTGCAGTTGAAAAACAAGAATAAACATTAGGAAGAAGGCATCCCCGCAGCTTTTTAGGATGCCTTCCGACCTGCCGGCATGTGACGGGAAGCGCCCCGTGCCCATGGGAGACAAGGAGGAGAATTGTGAGCTATTTTCCATTTTTTGTAGATCTGTCGGATAAAGAAGGTTTGATTGTGGGAGGAGGGGCTGTGGCCCTTCGAAAGATTGAGAAACTTTTGCCTTATGGCCCGCAGCTGACAGTGGCGGCTTTGGAATTTGCGGAGGAGATTGAGGAGATGGAAGGAATCCGCCTTCTTCGGAGGGCTTTTTCACCGGATATGCTGGAGGGAAAGTATTTTGTCATCGCGGCTGCCGATGACCGGGAATTGAACCGCAGGATTTCCAGGCTGTGCGGTGAGAGGGGAATCCTGGTGAACGTGGTAGATGACAGGGATGAATGCGGGTTCCTCTTTCCGTCTCTGGTAAAGAGGGGAAGATTGTCTGTGGGGATCTCCACGGAGGGAGCCAGCCCCAGCGGGGCCGTCTGGGTCAGGAAGAGGCTGGAAAAGGAAATCCCGGAGAATTTTGACCGGATTCTGGAATTTTTGGATGGAAAGAGGGCAGCGGTGAAGTCTGAGATCCAGGAGGAGAAGAGGAGATCCCGGTTTTTCGCGGAATTATTTGACAAGTGCGTGAAAATGGGACGGGGGCTTACGGATGAAGAGTTTTGGGATCTGCTGAGGGGAGAGGCCGGGGGAGAGAACGGGCCGGAGATTGGCACAGAGCTGGGAACCGCGGAAGGCCGGGGAACCGTATATCTGGTAGGAGCCGGGTGCGGGGAGGCGGATCTGATTACGGTGAGAGGCCTGGGGCTTCTGAGAACCTGCCAGGTTCTGGTGTATGATGACCTGATCGCTGACAGTCTCCTGGAGGAGGTTCCGGAGACGGCTGAGAAGATTTATGTGGGAAAGAGATATAAAAAACACTCTATGTCCCAGGAGGAGATCTGCGGTATCCTTATAGACAAGGCCGGGGAGGGGAAAAGAGTGGTCCGCCTTAAAGGGGGCGATCCCTTTGTGTTCGGGAGAGGCGGGGAGGAGATGGAAGCCCTGGAGAAGGCGGGGATCCCCTGCTGCCTGGTACCGGGGATCACATCAGCCATCGCGATCCCCGGCATGGCGGGAATTCCTGTGACACGCAGAGGGGTCAGCCAGAGCCTCCACATTGTCACGGCCCGCACGGCGGATACAAAGGATGGGCTTCCGGAGGATCTGGACAGGCTGGCGGAACTCAAGGGAACTCTTGTGTTCCTCATGGGACTGAACCAGCTGGAAAAGATCGCCGGGAGGCTTATGGAGGCGGGGAAAAGCCCGGAGACTCCCGCCGCGGTAATCTCCGGCGGAAATGCCCCGCACCCGGCTTTTGTGAGGGGAACCTTGAGGAATATTGCGGAGAGGATGAGAAAGAAGCAGGTGGAATCACCGGCGGTGATTGTGGTGGGGGAAGTGGTGGGAACGGATATTAGTGTTTATACGGAAAAAAAGTAATCTTCTAGTTCAGAATAAACCAACTATCTACTATCGTCTGGAAGGCTTCGCATTTGCAGAGCCGCTTTTGTGATGTCATCACAGAAAACAGGGCTGTTTACAGATATATGAAAATTTTAACTGGAAGCCTGTATTTTGCTTGAGAGTAAAAAGTTTAATAAAAAACTGCTAAAAAAGGAGCGCGAAATATAAAGGCATAACTATAAAGAAAAGGTTAGACAAAGATCACTTAAAATGCCCCAGGATAAAGAATCCTCGCCAGTCCTTCATAGGCCTCCCCCCACCGCTCGTTGGGTTTTAAATTGTACAGAGTGTCATCCAGGATATGGTAGCGGCCTTCCCGCACCGCCGTAAGGCTCTGCCAGGCAGGCTGGGACAGCAGATTTTTTTCCAATGTCTGGGTCACTGCCTCTTTGTCAGCCCCCTGTAGCACCACAAAGATGAAATCCGGGTCAGCGGCCAGGATGGCCTCCATGTTTAAGTCTTCCAGAAGACTGTTCTCGCTGTCCGCGATATTGACACACCCCAGGTCGTCAAGCATTTCCCCCAGAACGCTGCCCTTGCTGTTTTTCACCTTGCAGCTGGAGCCGGAAGCCCGGACATAGAGGACAGTGGGGGAGGAACCGTCGGCAGCGGACTTGGCCCGGTGGATCTGTTCCTGGATATCCAGGCCGTATTGCCGAAAACGCTCAGGCTGCCCGGTGATCTGGGTGCAGATGTCCAGCATATTTAAATATTCGTTAAAATTGCTCACCTGAAAGTAAGCCACATTCATGCCCATGGATTCCAGGGTGTCCAAAAGCTTTACGTCGGCGTCCGTGTTGCTGCTGGCGATGACGAAATCCGGGTCAGACGCTGTGAGGATCTCAAGATTAGGCTCTTTTGTGTTGCCGATATCTGCCACAGACGGGTCCAGGCCGAGATCAAAATAAGTCCAGGTGTCGTGGGCGGCGGCCACAAGGCTGTCCTTGCCGCCGGCGAGGCACCAGATGTCCGCGAAGCTTCCGATCATGGCAGCTACCCGCTTAGGGCTGTCCACCGTCACCTGGCGGTCCAGGGAGTCTGAGAAAGTTACAGGCCCAGAGGATCTGTTGTCGGACAGGGCAGTATCCTGGCCCGAGGCGCCGCTTTCCGAGCCAACAGATGTCTGGTCAGAGGCGCCGCTTTCCGGGCTCGCAGATGTCTGGCTCCCGGCGCTGTTTTCCGCCTCTCCGGCTGTCTGACCGGAGGAGGAATCCGTCTCCGTATCAGCGGAGGTTTCCCCGGCCGACGACAGGGGCAGGCCGGATTCGGGGGCCCTTTGACAGCCCCACAGGGATATGGATAATGTCAAGGCAGCCACGGCGGCAAGGGCCGGCAGCTTCCTTAGGAAAATTTTCTTGTCTCTTTTCAATACCTTCATTTTTCACACTCCAGTTCTAATTCCTATGTCACCGCCTGTCAGGGCGCTGACCTGGGTGCGCCTCGGCGCACTTCCTGATTATACTCCGAACCACAGCTTAAAAATCACTGCCAGGATCGGGATGGTGGCCATGGAACATATGGTGGTCATGACCACGCTGATGGAACCGATGCGGCCCTGTTTCTCATACTTGCTGGAAGCCATGGCAACCATGGAGCCCACAGGCATTCCGATGGTCATGGCAGTCATGCAGATCAGCAGCGGGTCGTCTGTGAGGAAGCTCATGTACAGGGCTGTCAGCACAGGCATGACCAAAAGACGGATAAACGCCATGACATAGATTTTTTTCTCGCTGAAAATGTCGTGAATCGGGTAGTTGGCCATGTTGCTGCCAATGATCAGCATGGACATGGGGGTGGTGATGTTGCCGATAAAACTGCAGGGCTGCAGGATAAGGTCGGGCAGGGTGATGCCGGAGAACGGAATAGCGATAGCCAGCATACCGGCCAGAAATCCGGCGCTGAGAAGCCTCTTGGGCTCAAATTTGGAAGCCTGCCCTGCATCTTTGTCCAGAAGAAACGCGGCATAGGTGTAAAAGAGGACGTTGTAGCCGAAATTAAAGATGGTGGTATAGAAAATGGCAGATTCCCCATACAGAGCCTGAACCACAGGGTACCCCATAAACGCGGTGTTGGCGAACATGATCATGCACTGATAGACGCCCCGGCAGTCGGAAGGGGCCTTTACCAGCCTGGCCGCTGCCATGGAGATAAACGGAAACAGAAGATACAAAAACAGGCCTGAAAGCAGCATCAGGATGATGACGCCCTGGTTATCCCCCGCTACCTGGCTGGCGGAGCTGATAATCAGGAGAGGCGCTGTGAAATTTACCACCATGGTAGACATCTTTTTGCTGGTCTCCTGATCCAGGATATTCTTTTTGTTCAGATAGAAGCCTACGGCCATGGTGAACAGAAGCTTTGTCATGGTAACTACGATTGTCATTGGAATCCTCCCATCATACTTATTTTTTGAAAAAAATCAATGGCTGCCTAAAATACTTCTGGCCACGCTGAGGCCGTTGGCGGAGGCCTGCTGCAGCCCTCTGGTGACGGAGGCGCCGTCGCCGATAGCCCGCAGTCCCTTAATATTGGTCTCAAAATCCCGGTTTACCACCACCTTGTTGGAGTAAAATTTCACCTCCACCCCGTAGAGCAGGGTCTCGTCGCTGGCAATGCCCGGTGTGACCTTGTCTAAGGCCAGGAGCATCTCCTTGATATCCACCATGATCCGGTGGGGGAGCACCAGGGACAAGTCCCCGGGAACCGCGTCTTTTAAGGTGGGGATCAGGTTGTTGCGGCAGAGCCGCTCCTCGGTGGTCCTGCGGCCTCTCTGGAAATCCCCGAAGGTCTGGACCAAGATCTTTCCGTCGCACAGCATGTTGCTTAAGCGGGCAATGTGTTTGCCGTACTCAATAGGAGTCTTGAAGGGCTTGGTAAAGTTCTTGGACACCAGCAGGGCAAAGTTGGTATTGTTGGTCTTAAACTCCTTGGACTTGTAGGCGTGGCCGTTGACCACAGCCAGGCCATTTTCATAATACTCCGTGGCCACCTCGCCGGAGGGGTTGGTGCAGAAAGTGCGCACCTTGTCGTCAAAGGTGGGGGTGTAGTACACCAGCTTGGCTTCGTAGAGGTTCTTGTTGAGAAATTCCATGACCTCGTCCCGAACCTCCACCCGGACGCCGATGCCCACGGTTCCCACCTCGGTTTCAATGCCGTGTTTTTTGCAGATATGGCTGAACCAGTCAGAGCCCTCCCGGCCTATGGCGGCCACGATCTCTGTCCCGTAAAAGGTCTCCCCCTTGTGGGTCACAACCCCTTTTGCCTGGCCGTTTTCTATAAGAATGTCATCTACCATGGTGTTGAATTCCATCCGGATCCCCTGGGACAGGAGATGATCCTGGAGGCGGGTGTAGATCTTGTAGCCCTCCTCGGTGCCTAAGTGGCGGATG
The DNA here is from genome assembly GCA_947066955.1 of uncultured Hungatella sp. GTDB lineage: Bacteria > Bacillota > Clostridia > Lachnospirales > Lachnospiraceae > UBA3402. The sequence goes on along the minus strand of CAMTAF010000001.1, from coordinate 18,795 downwards.
GGGCACTCGATGAGCTTTAAGTTGGCGTTGATGGCCTTGCGGCGGATCTCCTGGATCTCCTTCTGCTTATCAACCCCGTAGACATTGGTGTCAGCGCCGAACTGCAGGTAGATATCGTCGGACTCCTTGATCAGCTCCGTTGCCTTGTCGTAGCCTAAGATATCCGGCAGGTGTCCCCCTACATCAGGGGACAGAGACAATTTTCCGTCGGAAAATGCCCCGGCTCCCGCGAAGCCTGTGGTGATGGAACAGGGTTTGCAGCCCACGCAGACCTTGGTAGCGCGCTTGGGGCAGGCGCGCTTCTCGATGGGCCGCCCCTTCTCGATCATCAGCACCTTTAAGTCCGGATTTTGGCGGATCAGCTCGTAGGCGCAGAAGATGCCTGACGGGCCTGCTCCGATGATGATGACGTCAAACTGGTTATCTGGGTTCATGTGATCACTCCTTTTCCAAAAATAAAACCAACCGGGTAATGTGAGTACAGCAAAAAACGCTTATAGTCAACGATTACGGCAGTTGGTAGATACGCTCATGTGGTTATGAACTTATATAAGCACAGCGGTTAAATTTTAGCACAGGATCCGTGAAAATTCAAGGAGTTTGCATAAAACCATCTTAAGAAATTTCCCACATATGGTATAATAGGAAGTGCGCTGATGCGCACGCAGGTCATCACCCTGACGGGTGGTGACATCGTATGAAAAACAGAACATGAGGAGGAATCACCTGATGAAATTATCATACCGCACCAGAGGAGGCGCCTCCCCTCTGGGCAAGCCGAGAGTTTACCTAACCGGCCATCCCGCCGACCTGCCCGCCTGTTCGGAGGACATTTTCACGGATATCTTAAAAACCCAGGACTGCGCCGTATACTATGATGAAGAGCCCTGGGAGCCTTTTGACGGGGAAGAGCTTCTGCGGCTGCTGGAGCAGATGCAGCTGATTGTCATACCTGTGACCACCCGGTTTCTTCTCCTGCCCAACAGAGCCCGGAACATCGAATTTTCCTTTGCCATGGAGTGCCATATTCCGGTTCTGCCCCTGATGCAGGAGCGGGGACTGGAGGAAGAGTTCAACAAAAGATGCGGCGATTTGCAGATGCTCAACAAAAACGACCCTGACCCCACTGCCCTGCCATACGCCGAAAAGCTGGAAAAATTTTTGTCCTCCGTGCTGGTGGGGGACAAGCTGGCAGAGAAGGTCCGGGCGGCTTTTGACGCCTACGTGTTTTTAAGCTACCGGAAAAAAGACCGGAGATACGCCCAGGAGCTGATGCGGCTGATTCACAAAAATGAGTTCTGCCGCGATATCGCCATCTGGTATGATGAATTCCTCGTGCCGGGGGAAGATTTCAACCAGGCCATCGCCGACGCCATGAAAAAATGCGATCTGTTCACGCTGGCGGTCACCCCAAGCCTTCTGGAGCCGGACAACTATGTGATGACCACGGAGTACCCGGAGGCAAGAAGGGCGGACAAGGTGATTTTGCCCGTGGAGATGGAGGCCACCGACCAGGAGGCCCTGAAAACCGCCTTCCCGGACATCGGCGGCTGCGCCCGGGCCGGGGACAAAGAGGCTCTCTCCCAGGCATTTTTGCAGGCCATGAGGCAGGTGGCCATCCTGGAAAATGACCGGTCTCCGGAGCACAATTTTTTTATCGGCCTTGCCTACCTAAACGGCATCGATGTGGAGGTGGACCGGAACCGCGCCCTGTCCCTCATCACCGGCGCGGCAGAGAATCATCTTCCTGAGGCCATGAAAAAGCTGGTTGATATGTACCGCAGCGGCGACGGGGTTTCCCGGGACTACCGCGCCGCTGTCCGGTGGCAGCAGCAGCTGACCGATTACTGGCAGCAGCGGTTTCATGAGAACGGCGCCGCGGGAAACGGATTAGAATGGATACATGCCCTGTGGAGGCTGGGCGACTACCAGAAAGAACTGATGGATTTACCCGGGGCGAGACAAACGTTTCTGGAGATGTCAAAGGTATGTGAGAATTTAAAGAAACCGGATATGCTGGCTCTTGGCTTCTGGAATCTGGGAGATATCTCCAGAATGGAAAGACATCTTTCGGAGGCAAAAGACTATTATCAGAAAGCGCTGGACTTAAGACAAAAGCTGTGCCGAAAAACCGGGAACCGGCAATCAAAATGGGACCAAAGGTTTCTTTCGGACAGCTATGAAAGCCTGGGGGATCTTTCCATGGCTGAGGGGAAATTGGACCAGGCCGAGGACTATTACCAGCAGGCTCAGGAGATGCGCAGGCAGCTTTACGAGGAATTCGGGGCTGATGAGACAGGGATCATGAGGAGCCTTTCCGTGGGCTGTGACAGACTGGGGGATATCTCCAGGGCCAGGGGGCGGCTGGACGCGGCCGAGGACTATTACCGGCAGGCCCTGGAGCTGCACAGACAGATTGATCAGGGACATGGGACTGAGCGGTCCCGGCTGGATCTCTCTGTCAGCTATGATCGGTTAGGCAACATTTGCAGAGACAGAGGAAGACTGGACCAGGCCAAAGACTATTACCAACAGGCCTTGGAGCTGTGCAGGCAGCTTGATGAGGAAACCAGGACCGTGGAGGCCCGGCTGAACCTTTCTGTCTGTTATGTCAAGCTGGGGGATATCTGCCAGGCCCAGGGAAGCCTGGACAAGGCAGGAAACCATTACCGGCAGGCCCTGGAGCTGTGCAGACAGCTTTATGAGGAGATCAAAACCGTAGAGCTTCGACGGTCTCTCGCCACCAGCTATGGGCGGTTAGGCGGCATCAGCAGGGACGAAGACCGATTGGAGGAAGCAAAGGACTATCACCGGAAGGCGTTGGAGCTGCTGAGACAGATCTATGAGGAAAACAAAACCCTGGAAGCCCGGGAGGATCTTGCTTCCACCTATGACAGGCTGGGAGATATCAGCCTGGCTCAGGGGAGGCTGGAGGAGGCAAAAAGTTACCGCAGGCAGGTTTTGGAGCTGTGCAGACAGATCTGCGGGCAAACCGGAACCGTAAGGGCGCGGAGCGACTTAGGCAGCGTCTATGGAAGCCTGGGGGATATCAGCCGGGCCCAGGGACATCCGGCGGAGGCCAAAGAATATTATCTGAAGAGCCTGGAACTGAGAAAAGAGCTGTGTCAGGAGACCGGAAATGTAGACGCGCGGCGGAGCCTGGCTGTCTGTTATGACCAGCTGGGCAATGTCAGCCAAGAGGAAGACCACCTGGCCGAGGCCAGGACCTATTACCTGCAGGGGCTGGAAGTGAGCCGGCAGCTGTGCCAGGAAACCGGGACCCCCCAGGCGCAAAAGGATCTGGCTGTCTTCTGTGAAAAACTGGGCGACATAGGCAGGGTCGAGAGAAATCTGGATGAGGCGAAAGCCTATCATCTCCAGGGTCTGGAACTGCGGAGGCAGCTGTGCCGGGAGACCAAAACCATAGATTCTCGGAAATGTCTGGCCATGAGCTATAAAAACCTGGGGGATATCAGCCAGGAACAAGGCAATCTGACTGAGGCGGGAACCTATTACCAGCAGGCCCTGGAACTGGACAGACAGCTGTACCAGGAGACCAAAACCGTACAGGCAAAAAGGAACCTGTCCATCAGCCTGGAATCCCTGGGCTCCCTATATATGGAGGAAAAAAATTTAGCTGAGGCGAAACGTTATCACCTCCAATGCCTGGAGCTGCGCCGGCAGCTGTGCCAGGAGAGCGAAACCGCGGATTCACGGCAGATTCTTTCCTCCAGCTACAGCAATCTGGGTGACATCAGCAAAGAGGAAGGAAATTTACCTGAGGCCAGGGCCTATTATGAGAAAAGCCTGGAATTGCGCAGAACCCTGTGGGAAGAAACCAGGACGCGAAAGGCGCGGTGGTCTCTTTCCTCTGCCTACATGAAGCTGTGCGATGTGAGCACGGCTGAGGGAGATCTGGCCCAGGCGAAAGACGATTGCCTGAAAGGGATGGAGCTGGACAGACAGCAGTATGACGAGGCCCAGACCATAGACGCGCGGATGAATCTTTCCGTCAGCTATGAAAGGCTGGCCATCATCAGCACAAACGAAGGAAACTTAGAGGAGGCAAAAGAGTATTGCCTGGAATGCCTGAAGCTGCGCAGGCAGCTATATGAAGAGACCAAAACCCGGGAGATGCGGCAGTCTCTCTCCCTCGTCTGCGCCAGGATGGGCATGATTGGCGGGGCACAGGGAGACTTGGAGGAAGCGAAAAAATATTACATGGAAAATCTGGAACTGTGCAGGCAGACATACCGGGAATCCGAGACAGCAGAGGCAGTGAATGATCTGGCCGTCAGCCTCTATAATAACGGACTTGTGTCAGAAGGCGACACCAGGAAAGTCCTGATCACCCAGTCTCTTGAGCTGTGGAACCGGCTTTGCAGGCAGTGCCCGGATATCCCGCTGTATGCCCAGAGGAGGGATCTGGTTCAAAAGAAGCTGGACAGCCTGGGGACAGAAGGCTGATTCTCCTTTACTTTGCCCCCCAAACCTGCTATGATAATAAAACCAGCGTTAGCAGCCCCCCTGTCAGGGTTCTGCTAACGCTTAATGTGCTGTTTCGTTATAAAATCTTTGGTTTAAATAAGGAGCAGGATCCATATGTATATTATAGCAGGGCTGGGCAATCCGGGCAGTCAATACGAAAATACCAGACACAACGCGGGATTCCGGGTCATGGATATTCTGGCGGACCGCATGGGGATTCTTATAGAGGAAAAAAAGCACAAGGCCCTGTGCGGCAGAGGCGTGCTGGAGGGGCAGAAGGTGATCCTTCTAAAACCTCAGACCTTCATGAACGCAAGCGGGGAGAGCATCCGGGCGGCGGCGGATTTCTATAAAGCGGAGCCGGAGGAAGTGCTGGTGGTCTACGACGACATCAGCTTAGAGCCGGGACAGCTGCGCATCCGGGCAAAGGGAAGCGCCGGAGGGCACAATGGCATGAAAAATATCATCGCCCACTTAGGAACCCAGGAATTTCCCAGAGTGAAAGTGGGGATCGGTGAGAAGCCTAAGGGCATGGACTTAGCGGACTATGTCCTCAGCCGCTTTTCAAAAGGAGAACAGGAGCTGATGGACCAGGCTTTTAAGGAGGCGGCAGACGCGGTGGCCGTGATCCTGGGGCAGGGGATCGAACCTGCCATGAACCAGTTTAACGCCAAAAAGAAAGCGACGTGAAGCGCCGCGTGCCGATACTGATATGATTAGGGGGAAAGAATGAGCAGGGTGTTTGCGAATCCGCTGAGAGAGCTGGCGGAGTATGAGGAGATGGATGAGGCCTTAAGCCGGCAAAAGGGACCAGTGTGCGTCAGCGGCTGCATGGATTCCCAGAAGGTTCATCTGATGGAGGAGGCCGGACAGAGGTACGCCTGGAAGCTGGTGGTGACCTACGACGATTCCAGGGCAAAGGAGATCTATGAAGATTTTAAATGCTTCCGGGACCAGGTGTGGCTGTACCCCTCAAGGGACCTTCTGTTCTACACCGCGGATATCCACGGAAATCTTCTGACAAAGCAGCGTCTCAACGTGGTGCGCCATCTCATGGAAGACCCGTCCGGGGTGGTGGTCACTACCTTAGACGGGCTCATGGATCAGCTGCTGCCTCTGGCCAGGCTGAAGGATCACGTCGTCACGGTGGAGCAGGGGGAGGCCATTGACGTGGACCAGTGGCGTCAGCGGCTGGTGGCCCTGGGGTATGAGCGCATGGCCCAGGTGGACGGCATGGGACAGTTTTCCATACGGGGAGGCATCATCGACGTGTTCCCCCTGACAGAGGAGCTGCCCCTGCGCATCGAGCTTTGGGACGATGAGGTGGATTCCATCCGGACATTTGACGTGGAGAGCCAGCGGTCCGTGGAACAGGTGGACAGGGCCGTGATCTACCCGGCGTCGGAGCAGGTCTTCGCCAAGGAGGAGCTGGAGGACGGCTTGAGACGGGTGAGAGAGGCTGCGGCGAGACAGGAGAAAGTTCTCCGGGACCAGAGGAAGACCGAGGAGGCCCACAGGATCTCCTCGATTATAGGAGAATTCGCGGAGAGCCTGGAGGAAGGCTTTGTGAGCACCGGGCTGGACAGCTATCTCACCTATTTCTGCCAGGACACGGTGTCATTTCTGAAATATTTTCCAGAGCAGGACACGGCAATCTTCCTAGATGAGCCCACAAGGCTGAAAGAAAAGGGGGAGACCGTGGAGGCGGAGTTTCGGGAGAGCATGGTCCACCGGCTGGAGAAGGGGTATCTTCTTCCGGAGCAGACAGCCCTTTTGTACCCTGCCAGGGAGATCCTTGCCAGGCTCCAGACCCCCAGGACCGTGATGGTCACAGGGCTGGAACAGCGGCTGCCAGGGATGACCGTGGAGAGCCGGTTTTCCATTCAGGCGAAAAATATCAATTCCTATCAAAACGGCTTTGAGCTTCTGATAAAGGACCTGACCCGCTGGAAAAAGGAAAAGTACCGGGTGATCCTTCTCTCCGGCTCCCACACCAGGGCAAGCCGCCTTGCGGGGGATCTGCGGGAATATGAACTCAGCGCCTTCTGCCCTGACGACAAAGAGCGCCAGGTACAGCCGGGGGAGATCCTGGTGACCTACGGCAATCTCCACAGGGGATTTGAGTACCCCCAGATCCGCTTTGTGGTCATCACCGAGGGGGACATGTTCGGGGTCGCCAGACAGAAGAAGAGGCGGAAAAAGACCTCCTACGAGGGGAAGAAGATCCAGAGCTTTTCCGAGCTGTCGGTGGGCGACTATGTAGTCCACGAGGACCACGGGCTGGGGGTGTACCGGGGGATCGAGAAGATCGAGCAGGATAAGATCATAAAGGACTATTTAAAGATCGAGTACGCTGACGGCGGCAACTTATACCTTCCGGCCACAAGGCTGGACGGGATCCAGAAGTACGCCGGCGCGGACGCCAAGGCGCCGAAGCTGAACAAGCTGGGAAGCGAGCAGTGGAACCGGACCAAGGCCAAGGTCAAAGGGGCGGTGAAGGAGATCGCCAAAGAGCTGGTGGAGCTGTACGCTGCCAGGCAGGAGACAGAAGGGTTCCAGTACAGCCCGGATTCCCAGTGGCAGAAAGAGTTTGAGGAGCTGTTCCCATACGACGAGACCGACGACCAGCTGGACGCCATCGAGGCCACCAAGAAAGACATGGAGAGCCGGAAGATCATGGACCGGCTGATCTGCGGAGACGTGGGCTACGGGAAGACGGAGATCGCCCTGCGGGCCGCCTTCAAGGCCATCCAGGACGGAAAGCAGGTGGTGTATCTGGTGCCCACCACCATCCTGGCCCAGCAGCACTACAATACCTTTGTCCAGAGGATGAAAGATTTTCCCGTCAGGGTAGACCTCATGTCCCGGTTCAGAAGCGCCGCCCAGCAGAAAAAGACCCTGACTGATTTAAAAAAAGGTCTGGTGGATGTGGTCATAGGGACCCACCGGGTGCTGTCAAAGGACGTGGTCTTCAAAGACTTAGGCCTGCTGATCATTGACGAGGAACAGCGCTTCGGCGTGGCCCACAAGGAGAAGATCAAACAGCTGAAAGAAAATGTGGATGTCCTGACCCTGACCGCCACCCCCATCCCCAGAACGCTCCACATGAGCCTTGTGGGGATCCGGGACATGAGCGTGCTGGAGGAGCCGCCTGTAGACCGGGTGCCCATCCAGACCTATGTGATGGAGTACAACGACGAGATGGTGAGAGAGGCTATCAACCGGGAGCTGGCCCGGAACGGCCAGGTGTACTATGTGTACAACCGGGTCAACGATATCGAGGAAGTGGCCCTCCATGTGGCCGAGCTGGCGCCCGGGGCCAATGTGGTCTTTGCCCACGGCCAGATGCAGGAGAGGCAGCTTGAGAGGATCATGCTCGATTTTGTAGGCGGCGATATCGACGTTCTGGTGTCCACCACCATCATCGAGACAGGGCTGGACATTCCCAACGCCAACACCATGATCATCCACGACGCGGACCGCATGGGCCTGTCCCAGCTCTACCAGCTGAGGGGAAGGGTGGGACGCTCCAGCCGGGTTTCCTACGCCTTTTTGATGTACAAGAGAGACAAGATGTTAAAGGAGGAGGCGGAAAAGAGGCTCCAGGCTATCCGGGAATTTACGGAGCTGGGATCCGGAATCAAGATCGCCATGAGGGATCTGGAGATCCGGGGGGCAGGCAATGTGCTTGGAGCGGAGCAGCACGGGCACATGGAGGCCGTGGGATATGACCTCTACTGCAAACTGCTGAACCAGGCAGTCCAGGCCCTGAAGGGGAAACGGACCCAGGAGGAGGACTTCCAGACCGTGGTGGACTGCGACGTGGATGCCTACATCCCGGCGGGATATATTAAAAATGAGTACCAGAAGCTTGATGTATACAAGAGGATTTCAGCTATCGAGAATGAGGACGAATACATGGATATGCAGGATGAGCTCATGGACCGCTTCGGCGAGCTTCCCGTAGCGGTGGACAATCTCCTGAAGGCGGCGTATTTGAAGGCCCTGGGCCATCAGGCCTATGTGACGGAGATCAATATCAACCGCCAGGAGATCCGCATGGCCATGTACCCCAGGGCAAGACTCAAGACCCAGGAGCTTCCACGTCTCATGGCAGAGTATCAGGGAAACTTAAAAGTACAGTCAGGAGACCCGCCTGGGTTCTTCTACCAGGACAGAAACGCCAAGAACCGGGACAGCAGGAAGATGATGGACAAAGCGGAAGAGATACTGAAAAGACTGGGAGAATTGGCGGAGCCGGTGTGAGAGGAGACGATAAGCTTATGATAAAAGGTTTTGTGATGTCGGTGCTGCTGGGCGCGGCGGTGGCCGTGTCTGTCTGCGGGACCTCCCAGGCCGCTGTGGCCGGGGGGAGCGCAGGGCAGGAGGCGCCGGCGGAGGCCGGGGGAGACGCAGGACAGGAAGCGCCGGCGGAGACCAGGGACATGTCGGGCTGGGGCACCGCCGGGGCCGGGGCCGGAAGCGGGCCGGAAGTGCCTGCTGCGGAGGCCAAGGCAGGAGAGGAGATGGAAGGGTCTGCTGCTGAGGCCGGGGCAGGAGACGGAATGGAAGTGCCTGCTGCAGAGGCCAAGGCAGGAGAGGAGACGGAAGGGGCTGCTGCTGAGGCCCGGACAGAGGAGGAAGGGGGCTCTGAGCCGTCCGGCCCTCTTCTGGTCATGCTGAAAAATTCCGGGAGAGCCCAGATGCTCAGCGTCCTGATCCGCTCCCAAAACGGCAGGCTGATTGTCATCGACGGAGGCTGGGAGGAGGACGGGGATTATCTGCTGGAGAACATAAAAAAATATGGAGGCCATGTGGATGTCTGGCTGATCACCCATCCCCACCCGGACCACGCGGGGGCACTGTGCTATATTTTGCAAAATAAGAGCAGTGAGATTACTATAGACAGGATCTACGGCTCTTTTGCCGCGCCGGAGTGGTACCAAAAGGCCTCCCCGGAGGAAGCGCCCTTTGTGGAAGCGTTTTTACAGGAGCTGTCATGGCTGCCCCTTGGCACGGTGTGGAGTTCTGTGGGAAAAGGGTTTGAGACGGACATGGATGGCCTGCGGATTACGGCGCTGAACAACCGCTACGAGCTGAAGACAGACCTTGTCAACAACAGCAGCATCGTGTATCTTCTGGAAACCGGTAAGCAGAGGATTCTGTTTCTGGGGGATATGGGATATGAGGGCGGACAGAGGCTTATGAAGGAAGCGGAAGGAAATCTGGAGGCCGATATGGTCCAGATGGCCCATCACGGGCAGAATGGGGTGGGAAAGGAATTCTATAAGGCCGTTGCCCCAAAGGTGTGTCTCTGGCCTACCCCTCAGTGGCTGTGGGACAATGACATGGGGGACGGAGAGAACACAGGCCCCTGGAAGACCCTGGAGACCCGAAAGTGGATCGAAGAGCTGGGGGTGGAAGAGAATTATTGTACTAAAGACGGAGATATTGTGCTGCCCCTGGAATAAAGCCAGAGACCGCCGGGATATCCTGGGAGCAGGAGGTTCGGGAGAGAAAACAATTTAGGAAAACGCCGGTTTTCTATGGGAGGAAACCGGCGTTTTCTAATGCACACGGGGCAGCAAGGTATATGCTCCTTGCGCAGCCTGCCCCGGCGCACGAGTAGGGAAGAAGGGACTCCTCTTAGATCTCAGGCAATCTCAGGCAAAAGCGATAGGATACTTGAAGATTAAACAGAACTGTGCTATTATTAGCGTATTGTCAATTTAAAAGGAAAATGACAATATGCTAGGAGGTGCTGTTGATGTGGGCTGATCAGGCTTTATTAAAACTTTCTGACAAAAATATATATCATCGGCGCGATCTGCTTCAGATTTTTCAAAGAGAAAAGGATGACTTGAGCGACAGCGCGTTTCGATGGGTTTTATATAATCTTCAAAGAGAACAAAAGCTTTTCCGCATAGACTATGATACTTATATAACAAAAAAACCGAAGATAGCCCCGAAGTATCGGCCTGTTTATTCTGACAGGGCAAAAACTGTCATGGAGTTTCTTAGGACAAAGTTTTCGGATCTTGAATTTGTTGTTTTGGAGAGCATGCTTCTAAATGAGTTTTTAAATCATCAAATTGCTCAGAATACAATTTATGTTCAAGTTGAGAAAGATGTCAGCTCCTATATTTTCGATATTCTTCAGGAGGAATACACAGGCAGCGTACTGTACAGGCCGGGGACAACTGATTTTGACCGCTATTGGACAAAAGACTGTATTGTTGTATTAAATTTAATCAGCCAGTCACCGTTATCCTCGGAGGACCCTCATGAAATAACGGCAGAGAAACTGCTGGTTGATATTGTCGCGGAAAAGAGTGTTGCTGTTACATTCAGTCTATCAGAGCGGCCTTTCATATTTGAAAATATGATGGAAAATTACCAGATAGATAGACACAGGCTGAGCAGGTATGCCGGACGAAGAGGAAAGACGGAACTGATCAAAAAGTACACAGGGGGAAAAGCTTTAGATGCTTTCAAAATCGATGTATACGGCTGAATATATTCAGGAATTATATAAAAGAACAGGAAATGATCCTGCGCTGTTGGAAAGAGTGATATATGCTTTTGGATTGTTGGAGGCAATCCGCAGGGTAGAGCTGCCGTTTTGCTTTAAAGGCGGAACTTCACTTATGTTGTTGCTGGATCATCCTAGAAGGCTTAGTACGGATATTGATATTATTGTAGAACCGGGTACAGATATAGATGAGTATATTCGTAGAGCGGGAGAGATTTTTCCTTTTTTGAATGTCTCTGAGCATATCCGTGCAGGTAAAAACTATATTGAAAAAAGACATTTCCGGTTTAAATATTATTCTCCGCGAAGTAGCCGTGATGTTACGATACTGCTGGATGTTCTATTTGAAAAAATAGAATATAGGAAACTTGTGGAGAGACCCATAAAAAATGAACTGCTTTTGACAGAGGGGGAAGACTTACATGTCAGCATCCCCGATGTGAATGGGATACTCGGGGATAAGCTGACCTTTCGTCAATTTTGGTCAGGATACCCTGACCAAAATTGACGAAAGGTCAGCGCATGCCAGAACGAAATTGGAGATCGCGAAACAAAAGTGTTTTTCGTATCTTCATATTGTTGACCCGATTTCCTATAAATATCTTAATGAGGCAGTGAGACTTTTGCGAGAAACAGGACTGTTTTAAAAACCTGATTTGCGGAGGAATCCGGCTTTTTCCAATGGTCCCCTGACCTGATTTCCAATCACAACAGCTAAAACCGTGATGATGATATCCTTGGGGATAAAGGCCACAAAGGAGTAGGCCATGACGGCTCCGAAGGTCATGTCCCCGCTCAGCAGAGACCATTGGAAACCACCAGCGATTTCCACAATCATCAGACCCAGGATGGAAAGGGCGGCGGAGCAGGCCAAGGTGAGAGCCCGGTTCCTGCCTTTGACCCGGATGCCGGACAGAACGGCCATGGCGGGCCACGCGATGATATATCCGCCGGACATACCAGCCAGGCACTGGACCCCGCCCTGAAAATTGGCGAAGATGGGAAGTCCCACAGCGCCTAAAAGTATGTAGGCCAGAACAGACATAAGCCCTAACTTCCAGCCCAGTACCGTGCCCACAAGGGCGATTCCGAACACCTGGATGGTGATGGGAACTCCCGTAGGAAGGGGGATGGAGATCTGGGAAATAACCGCCAGGAGCGCGGCGAACATGCCCGCGAGAACCATGTGCTGGGTGGAGACAGAGCGGTTTTTCACAGGCGGACGGGGTTTGGACGCGATAGTAGTATTCATAACAATTATCCTCTCTTTTCTCTGTGATAATATCTGCCGGATGTGGAGCATGTGGTCCGGTTCAATTGTCCTGGGGAAAATATAACATGGCAGAGATAAATTGTCAACTAAAATATAAAATAAGTTAACATTTTGCCGGGCAGAATGACAATATTTTATGGGACAAGGAAAAATGAACAAGATATCACGGTGGATAGGCAAGTTATTCCAGTGAAGTTTTTGGCGTTTCTGTATATAATGGGGCCTGTAAACCAATTATAAATTCATGGGTCAGGAGGAAGGAACATGATAGTCACTACATTAGTCACTTTTATTGATGTCTCACCGGCTATCCTAATGCTGGCACCTATCCTGCTGCCGGTTATGCGGGGAATCGGGGTCAGCGACTGGCAGTTTGGGGCGATCTTTATTGTGGGCCTGGCAATCGGGCTGGTAACGCCGCCAGTGGGGATGTGCCTGAATACATGCAATAAGATTAATGGGATGTCAGTGACAAAGATTGCCAAGGGGGCTGTGCCTTTTATTCTTTGCAATATTGTGGTGCTCCTGGGGACAACGTTTATTCCGGCCATGTCGAACTGGCTGCCTACTTTGATGAAATATTAGTTTTTATAGACGTACAACTATTCCATATGCATACTTATAAAAGAAGGCCGGATCGCCTCTCTGTGAAGGAAGAGGTGATCGCGGCTTTTTCTTTCAACCTCCTTATGTATGCTGAAAAGCCGCCAGAGAACCATGTTATATGGAAAGTTAGGACAGTAGTGTATTGATTATGAAGGAGAGATTCGGTATAATGAGGTTATCATTTATAGATGGGAAATTTATATGAAAGTTTTATTCTGGAATACTTATCAAAATATGGAGATTGATTCTTATATCCTGGATTTTATGGAAGAGAACCCCTGTGATATCATCATTTTGGCAGAATATCCAAATAGTATTAACGGTCTTTGCAACCAGCTGTCTGTTTTGGCAATGGATTTTTATCCGTGGGAGCAAATCGGCTGTAATACCATAAAAATTGTTTCCTCAAAAACATATAAGATAAAACTGTTGCGGGATAGTGGACGGTATTGTATTTACAGACTAACATCGCTTTATGGGGAAATGATTCTGGCAGCGCTTCATTTTCAGTGCAAACGGGATTACAGCCACTGGACAATTGAATATTCTGCCGGGAAGATGAAGGAGACGATAGAAGAGGTCGAGGCGGGGGAGGGACATCGCAAAACTCTGATTGTGGGAGATTTTAACGCTAATCCATTTGAACCAGCCTGTATCAACGCGGATTGTTTTCACGCGCTTCCCAGCAGGAAAGAAGCCAAAAAAGGTAAAAGAACCGTGCAAGGCAGGCCATTCAGCACTTTTTATAATCCTATGTGGAATCTGTTCGGCGATTTTTATGGCGCGGCGGGATCCTATTTTTATACGAGGAATGATATACATATGTATCAGTGGAACATATTTGACCAGGTGATTCTCAGGCCAGAGCTGGCGGATAGTCTGGTGAAAGAAAGTTTAAAGATAGTGACTGAGATTAAAAATGTCTCTCTTTTGAACAGGAATGGAAGGCCTAAAAAAGGGATCAGTGATCATCTTCCCATATTTTTTGAGATAAAGGAGGAATTGTTAAGGTGAGAGATATGTTTAGGGTTAGGTATGATGTACATGTTGATACAGAAAGCGAGGAACTGCCAAAAAGAATTTTGGAGAAGCAGTGCGTGTATTTAAATAAAAACACAAAAGGGATTGTTATTGGAAGAGTGGCAGCATATGACGGCAAAATCGATCCTTATGAGTTTTATTATACCAAACGGAAAAATGTGGAATATGGAAAAGAGGAAATTTTGACAGAACAGGATCCGGAAAAAGCGTATGTCCAGGATTTTTTGGGAGAGGTAGGAGAAAACAGATTTACTTATGAATTTTTCCTTACTTCCAAAAGCACTCCAGAGTATAAATTCAGGGTATTGTTTTTACAGTATGGTCTTGCCGGATATCCAGCAAAGCTTGTTTTGGAGGAGGGGATCGCGGATGAGATCAGCTCTTCGGAAGAAAAATATTTTTATCTTCTGGGTAACAGGGAAGAATATGAAGAGCTTCTTGGCAGGATATTAAATTCAGAACGGTTTACGGATATTGTCACAAAATTGATTCGATTAAACACCAGATAAAAAGGAGAAGCCATGACACACACAATCCATCTGAAAGCGCCATCCAACTGGATCAATGATCCAAACGGATTTATCTATTACAGAGGACTTTACCACCTGTTCTACCAGCATTTTCCTTTTGAGCCCAGGTGGGGGAGGATGCACTGGGGACATGCGGTCAGCGAGGATCTGGTTCACTGGGAGCACCAGAAGATCGCTCTGTTTCCCAGCAAATATGATGACCGCAGCGGCTGCTATTCGGGGAGCGCTGTGGAGCATCAGGGAAAACTGTATCTGTATTACACGGGCATGAATTATCTGGAGGAGAACCCGGAGGATATTAACCTTTGTTACAACAATCATTCTGTGGCTGCCCAGATGATGGTCACGTCAGAGGACGGATTTTGCATAGACAATATCCAGGATAAAAGGCGGGTGATTCCTCCCATTGAGGACCCTGAGGTGGGAGATAAAAAAGATACCAGGGATCCCAAGGTGTGGAGAGGAAAAGACGGGTGGTACATGGCGCTGGGCAGCAGGACGCCGGATCATCAGGGAAAGCTGCTGATTTACAGAAGCCGGGACCTGGAGAACTGGGAATTTGCCAATTTTGCTCAAAAGGACAGAAGCTGGGGAACCATGTGGGAATGTCCGGATTATTTTCAGGTTGGGGGACAGGGGATTCTTATGATGTCGCCTATGAGGATCCTGGACGACGGGGTCAATGCGCCCAACCAGTCTGTCTGGGCGTTGGCGGATTTCCATGAGGAGACCTGCTCCATGGAGATTGGGGATTCCTATTATTTCTTTGACCATGGGCTGGATCTCTACGCCCCTCAGAGCACTTTGGACCAGGAGGGCAGGCGGATCATCACAGCCTGGGCCAGGATGCCGGAGCCGGTGGGCGGCAGTCAGAGGGGCTGGAGCGGAATGTTCTGCATTCCCCGAGTGGTGGAGGCGAATGAGGGACATGTGTATTTTCGTCCTCACCCCTATGTGAAGAGGGCCTTTTCCAGGGAACTGGAGAGCCTGGGCCAGGCAGGGGAAGAGAACTGTCGGATGGAGTTGGATCTGGAGGACGGAGACTGGGTGGACATAGGCGGCTATGTCATATCCCGCCAGGGCCAAAAGATCAGGACAGACAGAACAAAGGTGTACCCGGAGGGAAAGGGATACGGCACGGTCTTCGAGACTCCGCCTCTGCGGGAGGGATTTCATGTGGATATCTATGTGGACCCCAATTTAATAGAGGTGTATGCTAATGATGGGGAATATGTGATCAGCAATGTGGTCTATGGGCTGGGGAAGGAGATCCGCGTGAACCGGGACAGGAGGCTTGAGATCCTGGGGGTGGCGGGAGAGCAGCCTGTTTGAGGGGAGCGATCACTGGGGCAGGGGGTCTTGCTTTTTATGCACATGGGTCGGAAGGGAAATGTGTCCGCTTGCGCGGCCCCGCCCCAGCGCAGCGAGTAGGGGGAAAGACCTCCCCTGCTCGATTATACATACTTACAAAGGTTGGATCCCATCCCTGTGAAGGAAGGGGATCTGGCCTTTTTCTATGCTGAACTACCCTGTCGGCAGTTGACGGTGTTTTTGATTAATGCGTTGTCCCTGCCAGGATGACATCATATGGTTTCTTGTTCCTTGGGGGCGTGAGTTTCGATATACTTGATGATCTCCAGTATCTCATCGCTGTTCATACCTTTTTCTTTCAGCTTTCTTGTAAGATTAACCACGTCTTTACCTGTCATTCTTTCAACCTCCTTCCAGGTCATTATGGTGCTGTCGCAGTCTGTTTATAACTTTCATTATAATTAAAGAATAAAGGGCTGTAAAGCTTTGTAGAGAATTTTTATCCCACACTCTCCGCACAGACCAGGAATTCTTTAAATTGTCTGTGGCAATGGAGGCAGACTGATCAGCAATTGGCTTTTATATGCCTATTGTTTCCTAATTACTAATATATCCATAAAAACAAATATGGATTGGATCATAGAGAACATCCTGATCTGACGTATACTGAAAATTAATTTTAATCATAGCAGTCGGAAGAAATTGAGGGATTGTAATGATTAAATTATTAAAATTTTTAACTGAGCTGCTATCTCGATTAAGCTGCATAAGAAACATATCTGAATTCTCTGGTGTTGGAATAATAGATGTGAGTCTGTTCCCTCTATATGTATATAAAATAAGCCAATTTATCCCAATATTATCGTACATAAGGTCCACTGTTTGGGATCCGCTGGAAGTAAACTCTGTAAGGTGTTTTTGGTTCACAATTAACTTTCCTTGGTTAGACATTGAGCCAATTACAATATTACTTGTCATATATTTTCCAGAACAGAGTATAGTTTGAGTATTTAAACTTGGAGTATATGTTCCGCCAGACATGCTTTCAATAGTTCCAGTAATTTTAGCACCATTTACCCATGCGATTTTTCCAGATAATATTTGCCCTGAGGTAGCAGTACCGTTGGTTTGGCTAGATAAACTATTGGCCGCCACCTTCCCACTTCCACTGTGATATCCGCCCGGAATAGTGTAGGAATCACCGCAGTTTAGAGCTGCGTTTTTTGTTCCCTGATTCGCCATGTTTCCTACAACCTTACTCCCGTTCACCCAGGCCATCTTTCCGGTTAAAATATCCCCTGCCCCGGCATTGCCGTCGGTCTGAGAGGACAGGGAAACAGCGGTGATTTTCCCCTTTCCGTTATGATACCCGGCCGGGATGGTATAGCTTCCGCCGGCGTATAAGGACGCTGATTTTTCCCCCTGATTGGGCATGGTTCCGGTGACTTTGCTACCATTTACATAGGCGGTTTTCCCGATTAAGATATCTCCGGTTCCAGAGGTAGCATCGCCTGTGGCGGTTCCACTTATGCCGAAAGCGGATTGCCCTTTCAGCAGTTTGGCAGTGCTTAACCCTCCGGCAGAGGCCATAATGGCCTGGGGAATGCCGATCAGAGTCTTTGGCTCGATGATCCCACGGGACTCATTAAAGCGGATTTCCGCTCTTGTGGTTCCGTCTGTGTTGGTAGACACAAAAGCGGCGTCTCCTATGATTACAGGGATTGTGTCTTGTAGGGCATGTTTAACTGGGGTGTCTTTTGACGCGTTTCTCAGTGTACCGGTCTGCTGGATGTGGGCATCTGTATTATAAAAGGTCTTTCCAGACTCAACATTTCCGGTTGACGCGTTTCCGGTCAGCTCTAAGGTGCCTTCAACAATCTCATCCCCGCTGTCGGCAGTTACAGCGGTTTTTCCTTTTAACACATCGCGCTTCTTGGCGGTTATGTCGTCAGATACTCCGCCGGCGTCAGTGTTTATAAATAATTCGCCCATTTTTTCAACCTCCTTCAATCACTACCGTGAAATCGGCAGATGGTTTTTTGTATGCCAGAAACGTAATCGTGTCGTCACCTACGCTTGTCTTGTTGCCCACGAGCATCTCCATATGTTTTTTGTCAAGCCGATGGCGTTCCAAGGCGATGACGGCATCTCTTAGCCGGTTGTATTTTTCTGTATTAAAAAAGCAGTTCAGCAGATTGGGATTGCTGGCCAGAAGCTGATTAGCCTCCAAAAGATCATTTTCGTTCATATATCGGTTATAATCGTTGATCAGAGGCAGTAATGCAGTTGTGATATCCGACATCCGGTCAAAGATATCTTCCTTCAGAGGGAAATTGGTGAGAGGGGTATCCACATGCCTCTCAGTAAATTCTTCCAGGTTATAAGCCATTTTTAGATCATCCTTTCACAATATTTTCTTTGCTTTTCACAAAGGAGAAATCCTCCGAAAAACGGTAGAGAGTCATGGACATGGTTCCGTCAAAGGTGGACCACTGGAAACTCTTTATCATGTACTGGGCGGTCTTGCCGGTGGTTTTTGAGGTGTACCGGATCTTCTGATTCACATCCAGCCAGGGAATCAGTATAAGTTTCAGGCTGATGGTGTCCAGCATGGCAGTTGTCTGGTAGGTCAGGTACTCGGCCTGGTTGCGGCAGAGATCATCGGAATACAGGTGGTCACAGGTCACGCTGTTTAAGATCTCATATCCCAGGTTCGGCACGGAAAAGGGACAATCCGGGCTCATTTCTTTATAGATTCCGTGGGCCTGGTATTGTCCCAGAAGATACAGACAGTTTTGTTTTTTGTCACCCATGTTTCTTCTGTAGGAAAAGACATAGGTGGTGTCGGCTTTCATGCGTCCCTCTGTGACAGGCGTGCCGTCGTCGTTGACTATGGGAACAGCCGGCAGGCCGTTGATACTCACCTGGGCGCCGGCAGGGGTGTCCTGGCAGATGTGAATTCCGATCTGGTCCAGATGGTCGATGTCTTCCAGGGAAGAGACGCCGTCCAGGGA